>CALLOB010000091.1 GCA_938005315.1 uncultured Phycisphaerae bacterium | reverse complement strand
CACGCGGCAGGACACCTGAGGCCGACCGGCGCCGAGAGGAAAAAGACCGAATGAACTGGATGCCTGGTGGCTTGCCCACGATCACGCCCAGGTGGCACCAGCCGAGGCGCCTGCGGTGACGCTCCCGCCCGCCCGCAGCTTCCTTCGGGGTTTCCCCGCGCCACGCCGCTCCGCGCGGCGGTTTCTCCATTCTCCGTTCTCGATTCTCCAGTCTTCAGATTTGCACTCGGTACCCCGGAGCTTCACCTTCGTCCCGCCGACTGTTTCCAGGCCTCCAGCGCCGCGGGAAACGGTTGCAGAGCCCGTTCGAAGATGCCCAGGCTCCAGGCGATGACCAGCCCGTAGTTGGTGATCGGCTTGCCGGCCCGGCGGCAGCGCATGATCCGGCTGAGCACCTCACGGCGGTTGATCATGCACGACCCGCATTGAATCACGAGACTGTAAGGTGAAAGATCCTCGGGAAAGTCATGGCCCTGAACATGCTCGAACTCCAGCCGGCCGCCGACATACTGCGTCAGCCACCGCGGAATCTTCACCCGCCCGATGTCCTCGGCGATGGGGTGGTGGCTGCAGGCCTCGGCCACCAGGACGCGGTCGCCGGCCCGCAATCGGTCCACGGCCGTCGTCCCCTGCACCTGCGCGACCAGGTCGCCCTTGAACCGGGCGAACAGGATCGAAAAACTGGTCATCGGCACGTCCGCCGGCGTGTCACCGGCCACCTTCAGAAACGCCTGCGAATCGGTGACCACCAGCTTCGGCGGACGGTTCAGCCGCGCCAAAGCGCCGCGCAGCTCGCGCTCCTTGACCACCAGGCACATCGCATCGCCGTCCAGCAGGTCGCGGATGGCCTGCACCTGCGGCAGGATCAGCCGGCCACGCGGGGCCTCCTTGTCGATGGGCACGACCAGCACCGCCAGCTCGCCGGGGCCCACCAGATCCGAGACGATGGCCGGCTGGTTGAGAAAGTCCGCCGGAGCCAGCTCCAGCAGCGCCTGCCGCAGGTCCGGCACGCCTTCGCCGCGGGACGCGCTCGTCCTCACCACCGCCAGGCCGCGATCCGCCAGCGAACGCAGCAGCCCTTCTTCCGGAAGACCGGTGTCGATCTTGTTGAAGACCACCACCACCGGCACCTGCCGGGACCTGAGCTCCTCGAGAATGGCTTCCTCGAACGGTCCCCAGCCGCGCGGCTCGGCCACCAGCACGCCCAGGTCGGTGCGGTCGAACACCCGCCGCGTCCGCTCGACACGCTGCGCGCCCAGGGCCCCCTCGTCGTCGATACCGGCGGTGTCGATGAACAGCACCGGTCCCAGCGGCAGCAGCTCCATGGGTTTTTCCACCGGGTCGGTGGTGGTCCCGGCCTGCTCCGAGACGATCGACACGTCCTGGCGGGTCATGGCGTTCAGCAGGCTCGACTTGCCGACGTTCCGCCGGCCGAAGATGCCGATATGCAGCCGCAGACTCCTGGGCGTCGGCTGGCTCATGGCGGCCCTCCCGCCGGCGACGGCGATCCCAGCCGGCAGACGGCCTCCGGTCCGGTCAGCGCGTCGAAACGCTCGCCGGTGAGCAGCCCCTCGTCGATCACCACCTGGCGGATCGAACGCCCCGTCGCGGCGGCCGTGCCGGCCAGGCGGGTGGCCCGGTCGTAGCCGATCTCGGTCACCAGCGCGGTCAGCGCCGCGGTCGCGCCTTCCACCTGCGCACGGCAACGCTGTTCGTCGGCCTCCAGCCCCTCGATACAGAAGCGCCGCAGCATGTCGCAGGCCCCGGTCAGCAGCTCGATCTGCTCCAGCAGGCACGCGGCCACCAGCGGCAGAAAGGGATTCAGCTCCAGACTGCCGGCCGCACAGGCCGCGGCGATGACCCCGTCGAGCCCCATGGCCAGCATGGCCGCCTGGCTGGCCGCCTCGGGAATCACCGGGTTGACCTTTCCCGGCATGATCGACGAGCCGGCCTGCACCGCCGGCAGGCGGATCTCGCCCAGCCCGGCCTGCGGCCCCGACGACAGCAGCCGCAGATCGCCGCAGACCTTCAGCAGCGAGGCCGCATGGGCCTTGAGCATCCCCGAGACTTCCACGAACACGTCGGCGTTCTGCGTGGCCTCGACGAGATTCTCGGCCCGGGCCAGGCCGATGCCGGTCAGTTCGCGCAGCAAGTCGACGACGCGGAAAATGTAGGCCCGCGGGGCTCCCAGCCCCGTGCCCACGTCCGTGCCGCCGAGGTTGACCACCCGCAGCCGCTCCTCGCACTTGTCGATCCGCCAGCGGTCGCGGTTGAAGGCTTCGGCGTACGCTCCCATCTCGCGGCCCAGCGTGATCAGCACCGCATCCTGAAGCTGCGTGCGGCCGACCTTGACCACGTGCCCGAAACGCCGCTCGGCCTGCTGGAAGGACTCCTGCAGGGCCACGATCCGGTCCTGCAGGCGGCGGAGCATGACCACCGCGGCCACGCGCAGGGCGGTGGGATAGGTGTCGTTGGTCGACTGGGCGCGGTTCAGGTCGTCGGTCGGATGGACGCGGCGATGACTCCCCGGCGGCTCGCCGAGAATCTGCAGCGCCCGGTTGGCCAGCACCTCGTTGACGTTCATGTTCGTGCTGGTGCCGGCCCCGCCCTGGAGGCGATCGACGAGAATGTGCCCGTCCAGAAGCCCTTCGGCCATCTCGCGGCAGGCCCGCTCGATCGCGTCGGCCTTGGCCGGATCGTCCGCCCAGACGCCCAGATCGCGGTGCACGCGGGCGCAGGCCAGCTTCACCAGGCCGTAGGCGTGGATCAGCTCCGGATGCACCGGGCGGCCGGCCAGACGGAAGTGCTCCAGCGCGCGGAGCGTGTGAATACCGTAAAGCGCCCCGGCGGGAACCTCGCGGCTGCCCAGCAGATCATGCTCGATGCGGGTGGCCTGGCCCATCGCGGCCTCATCTCACACGAAGACGTCGCGCTGCCCGGCCCGCACGGCCTCCAGCAGCCGCTGAGCGGTCCGGCGACCCTGCGGCTCCATCTCGGCCATGACGCGGTCGATCAGGGCCTCCCCCGCGGCGCGGGTCGCCGGCGAAGCGTAGTCCTCCAGATACTCCAGGAACGTCGAAAGGGCGTTGGGGTCGCAGTGATGGCGGATCTCGCCGGGTTTGGCCAGGTCCATGAAATCCCGACCCGTGCGGCCCAGCCGGTAGCAGGCGGTGCAGAACGAGGGGATGTAGCCCAGCTCCGCGATGCTGCGCACGACCTCATCCAGCGGCCGGTGGTCGCCGAGCGAGAACTGGCCGCAGTCGTCGCCCTCGCCCCCGGCGTAGCCGCCGGGGTTCGTGCGGCTGCCGGCGGAGATCTGCGACACCCCCAGCGAGAAGGTCTCGCGGCGGATGTTGGGCGTCTCGCGGGTGGACATGATGATGCCGGTGTACGGCACGGCCAGCCGCAGAATCGCCACGATCTTGCGGAAATCCACGTCCGACACCGGAAACGGCGGCTGCGCGGCCAGGTCCGAGCCGGCGGCGGGCTCCAGCCGCGGCACGCTGATGGTGTGCGGGCCGGTGCCGTAGGTCCGCTCGAGCCAGGCGGCGTGCTGCATCAGGGCCAGCACCTCGAACCGCCAGTCGAAAAGCCCGAACAGCACGCCCACGCCCACGTCGTCGATGCCCGCCTGCATCGCCCGGTCCATCGCGGTGACCCGCCAGTCGTAGTCGCGCTTCGGCCCGGCCAGGTGCACGCCGGCGTAGGTCTCCCGGTGATAGGTCTCCTGGAAAAGCTGGTAGGTGCCGATGCCGGCGGCCTTGAGCTCCCGGAACTCCTCGACGCTGAGGGGGGCGACGTTCACGTTGATCCGCCGGATCTCGCCGCGGCCCTCGCGGGTCGCGTAGACCGTCGCGATCGCGTCCAGCACGTAGCGGAAGCCCTCGCGCGGGTAGGACTCCCCGGCCACCAGCAGCACGCGCTTGTGCCCCTGGCGCACCAGCTCGAGGGTTTCCCGGGCGATCTCCTCACGAGTCAGCGCCCGCCGCCTCATGGCGGTGTTGCGGGCCCGGAACGCGCAATAGGCGCACTCGTTGGCGCAGAGATTCGAGACGTACAGCGGCGCGAAAATGACCAGCCGCCGCCCGTAGATCGCCTGCTTGACCTGCCGGGCGGCCTCGAACAGCCCGGCCAGCAGCTCCGGATCGCTGATCCGCGTCAGGGCCGCGACCTCGACCGGGTCCAGCCCCTTGAGTTCGCGCGCCCTGGCCAGGATCTCGCGCACGCGGGCGGCATCCGGCGAGCAACCCTGCTCCAGGGCCTTCTGAATCGCCCCCGCGTCGATGATCGCCGCGGCGGTGGTCGATACGGGAACCATCTTCAGTTCTCCGGGCCCGGCGGCACCTGCGGGGGAGCCGTTTCCGGCCGGGCATCACACAGGACCACGGTGAAGGTGCTGCCCTTGTCGATTTCGCTCTCCACCGTCGCATCGCCGCCGTAAAGCGTGGCCAGCTTGCGCACGATGGACAGCCCCAGCCCGCTGCCGAGGATGTTGCGGGTGTGCTCGCTGCGGATGCGCACGAACTCGTTGAACAGCCTGCCGGCCTGCTCGGGGGTCAGACCGATGCCGGTGTCGCGCACGCGGATGGTCACCCGCCCGTCCGACCGGGACACGTCGATGTCCACCCGCCCGCCGTCGCGGTTGTACTTCACCGCGTTGGACACCAGGTTGTTGAGGATCATGGCGATCTCGCCGGCGTCGGCGCTCATCGTCACCGGCCCGTCGGCGTGCAGCTCCATCACGATGCCCCGGCCGGAGGCCTCCGGCGCCATCGTCTCCATGGCCGCCCGGGCCGCGGCGGCCACGTCCACCTCCGCGATCTCCCGGCTCTTGCGGCCCGACTCGATGCGGGTCATGTCCAGAAGGTCGGCGATCAGCTTGCGCATGTGCTCCACGCGAACCAGCGTCCGGTCGATCATCGAATCATAGGCCGCCACGTCGTTTCCGGCCGTGCGGGCCTTCATCAGCTGCAGGTAGCCGTCGATGGCGTTCAGCGGGGCCTTGAGCTCGTGCCCCAGCACGCTGATGAACTGGAAGCGGACCTGCTTGCGCTCCGCGGCCAGGCGGCGGGCCTGCCGGGCCAGCACCACCCGGATGGCCGCCTTGCGGATCGTGCTCTTGAGCTCCTCGGGGGTGAAGGGCTTGGCCAGAAAGTCGTAAGCCCCCCGTTTGGTGGCCGTCACCGCCGTCTCGATCGAGGCGTAGGCGGTGATCATGATCGTCAGTGTGTCGCCGTGCAGGGCCGCGACCCGGTCGAGAACCTCCAGCCCGCTGATGCCCGGCAGCTTGTGATCCAGCAGCAGGATGTCCGGCGGCCCCGCGGCGATCCGCTCCAGGGCCTGCTCGCCGCTCTCGGCCTGCTCGACGTCGAAGCCCACTTCCGCCCCGACATCCGGCACGCGCACGGTGAAGTCCCGCAGGGCCCGCTCCACCGCCAGCCTCATGCCCGTCTCGTCATCGGTGACCAGGATTTTCAGCCTGTCCACGTCCGTCCGGCTCCCTGCGCGTTCCACGACCCCGCCGGCATCATCATGCCCGCCGCACAGGCCCATGGCAAACCCGCGCTTGCGCGCCGGTTTGCGCGACCGACGCCCGCCGGTCCGGCTGCGCGGGCCGGGCCTCAGTCCACCTGCCTGGGCAGCATCACCGTGAAAACCGTGCCCGTCGGGCCGGCGGCCGGGTCGGCGTTGGAGGTCACCTGGATGTCGCCGCAGTGCATCTTGACGATGCCGTAGGTCACCGCCAGCCCCAGGCCCGTGCCCTTGCCGATCTGCTTGGTGGTGAAGAAGGGCTCGAAGATCTTGCCCATGTGGCACTGGGGAATGCCGATGCCCGTGTCCTCGACGACCACCCGCACCGACCGCGCGTCCCCGCCCAGACGGATGGTCAGCCGACCGCCCTGCTCCATCGCCGCCACCGCGTTGGTCAAGAGGTTGGTCAGTACCTGGATGATCTGGTCGCGGTCCAGCTCCGCGGTCAGGTCGTCGCACTCCCGCTCGATCCGAACGGCGATCGTGTCGGGCACCACCACGCTGCGCAGGGCCCGCTCGACCAGATCGGCCATGTCCGCCGGGTAACGCACCACCTTGTTCTGGCGGGCGAAGTTCAGCAGGCCGGCCACGATCTTCTTGCAGCGGTCGGCCTGCTCGACGATCATCCGCAGGTCCTCGCGGTGGCGACTCTTCTCGTCGCACTCCTCCAGCAGCAGGTGGGCGTACATCAGCACCACCCCCAGCGGGTTGTTGACCTCATGGGCGATGCCCGCGGCCAGCTGCCCCATGCTGGCCAGCTTCTCCGACTGCATCAGGGCCTCGCGGGTACTGGCCAGCTGGGCGATGGTGTGACGCAGCTGGTCGATGGTGTAAGGCAGGCACATCTCGCTCTCGGCCAGCCCGCGGTGGATGGCCACGGCATGCGCGCGGCAGGTCTCGTAGCCACAGGCCCCGCAGTTGAGCTCGTCGGCCGGCTCGCGCTTGCCCATCCTGGCCATGATCGCCCGCAGCTCGTCCTCGCCCGGCGCTCCGACGCGCTGATCGTTGGGCGTGAAGCCCCGACTCAGGTCCAGCCGGCCGAAACGCTCCAGGTCGGCACGCCAGCGGTCGGGGTCCAGACCGGCCATCCGCCCGCAGACGTACTCACGCACCTTCCGGCGGCGGTGAAACAGGGCGCCGTCCCCGCCGATGCCCACGCCCATGATGCAGCCGTGGCAGCACAGGACCTCCAGCAGCCTGGCCCCCAGCTCGCCCTCCTCGAACTCCCGGATCGCCTCCAGCACGTGGCTGCGGCCCTCGGTGGCCACGACCTCGCCGGTGACCAGGTCCTCGCGGATGCCGGCCGCCTGCAGCATGCCCCGGCTGATCGGAAACAGCCCGCCGGGACCCCCGTGAGGCGGGTCGAACTCCGTCGGCTCCACGGTGCGCGGATCCAGACCGCGCACACGGAACATCTCGCGCAGCTCCTGGAACGTCAGCACCGCCTGGACCTCGCCCCCCACCCCGGACCCGGCGGCCTCAACCTTCTTGGCGATGCACGGCCCGATGAACACCACCGGCAGATCCGGCCCGTGAATCTCCCGAAACACCCGGGCCGTCGCGATCATCGGCGAGACCAGAGGCGCCAGCGAGGGACACAGCTCGGGATGGTACTTCTCGACGTAGCCCACGACCGCAGGGCACGATGTGCTGATGTAACGCCGCCCGCCGGACTCCACCAGCAGCCGACGGTACTGCTGAGCGACCAGGTCGGCCCCGAAGGCCACCTCCCCGACCAGCTCGAACCCCAGCGCCCGGATCATCCCCACCAGCCGCCGCGGCTCGATGTCGCCGAACTCCGCCGGAAAGCTCGGGGCCAGAATCGCCGCCCGCGGACCCGACCCGGCCAGCAACGCCTCGACCTCGGGGATACTGGTGCAGACCTCCTTGGCACGCTGGGAGCAGACGCTGACGCAGTTGCCGCAGGCGATGCAGCGTTCGCCGATCACCTTGGCCTGGCCGTCCACGATGCGGATGGCCTTGGCCGGGCACTCCCGCACGCACGTGTAGCACACGCGGCAGCGCTCCCGGATGGTCCGGACGAAGGAGGTTCCGCTCATGGCTTGCCCCGCCGGCGAGGTGACCGGCCCGCCGCCGCGGCCTGCGGCCGGTTCAGTCGCCCTCGCGCGATTCGGACGTCGCCCGGGCCAGCAGCCGCTGCACCTCGGCGCGGATCTGCTCCGGGCGCACGGGCTTGTCCATGACCCGGTCGGCCTTGACCCACGACTGCTCCTCCGGCGTGCGGGCGGCGAACGACAGCCCCGTGGCCGCCTGAACCGAGGTCAGCAGGATCACCGGCGTGCCCGGGTAGATCCGACGGATCTCGTGGCCCAGGATGAAGCCCGAGTCGTGCTCCTCCATGATCAGGTCGAGTATCGCCAGGTCGGGCCGGAAGGTCATCAGCACCTCCTCGGCCTCCTGCTGCCCGCCGGCGGCCGCGACCTCGTACCCCCAGCCGCGCAGCAGCATGGTCAGCTGGTCCCGCACGTCCGGGTCGTCGTCCACCACCAGAATCCTGCCTGCCTGCTCCATGGTGCATCATCCTCACTTCAGCACGTCGCGCCGGTGGTAATGGGTGTGCAGAAGCCGGTGGCTGATCTCGCCCAGCGGCTCGCCCAGGAACTCGTCGTACAGCCGCTTGACCGACGCGTTGCGGTGGCTGACCCGCACCGGGGCGTCGCGGTCGATCGTGTACAGGGCCTTCATGCGCGCCGCCACCGTGGCCGGGTCCGTCCCGATCGGCTGCCCGCCGCCGGCCACACAGCCGCCCGGGCAGGTCATCACCTCGATGAAATGCAGATCCTTCCGCCCGCCGCGGACCTGGTCCAGCAGCCGCCGGGCGTTGCCCAGGCCGCTGACCACCGCCGCCCCGATCTCCAGGCCGTCGATCCGGGCGTGCAGCTCCTTGCAGCCCGCCAGCCCGCGCAGCGGACCGATCTCCAGCTCCTCCAGCTCCCGCCCGGTCAGCATCCAGTGCGCGGTGCGCACCGCCGCCTCCATCACCCCGCCGCTGGCCCCGAACAGCTTGCCGGCGCTGGTCCGCTCCCCGAAAGGCGTATCCGCGGCCTCCGGTTCCAGCCGCCAGAGGTCCAGGCCGTGCATCCGCAGCAGCTCGCCCAGCTCCCGGGTGGTCAGCACGTAATCCACGTCCGGCACGTGGTCGCAACCCATCTCCTCGCGCCCGCACTCGAACTTCTTGGCCGTGCAGGGCATGATCGACACGCTGACCACGTCCTGGGGACGAACCTGCTCGCGCAGGGCCCAGAAACGCTTGACGATCGCTCCCATCATCTGCTGAGGACTCTTGCAGGTGGACACGTTGGGGATGAAGTCCGGGTAGAACTGCTCCACGAACTTGATCCAGCCCGGAGAGCAGCTCGTCAGCATCGGCAGCACCCCGCCGGTGCGGATGCGGTGGGCCAGCTCCGAGCCCTCCTCCATGATCGTCAGATCGGCGGTGAACGAGGTGTCGAACACCCGGTCGAAGCCCACCCGCCGCAGCGCCGCCACCATCCGGCCGTCCACGTCCTGCCCGGGCGGCAGGCCGAACTCCTCGGCCAGCGTCACCGACACCGCCGGGGCGTGCTGCACGACCACCACCTTGTCCGGGTCGGCCAGGGCCTCGAGCACCTCGTCGACATAAGAACGTTCGGTCAGCGCCCCGGTCGGACAGGCCAGGATGCACTGCCCGCAATTGACGCAGCTCGAGACGTTCAACCCGCTCTCGAACGCGCAGCCCACCTCCGTCCGGGCCCCCCGCCCGACGAAGTCGATGGCCGCCACCCCCTGAACCTCCTCGCAGACCCGCACGCACTTGCCGCACAGCACGCACTTGTCCGGGTCGCGGACGATCGACGGGCTGGACACGTCCCGCTCGCGGCGCGTGCCGCGCGGCTGGCTGCGGCGCTGCCGGACGCCCAGATCGCGGGCCAGCGCCTGCAGGTCGCAGCGTCCGCTGCGCCCGCAGTAAAGGCAGTCGTCCGGATGACTGCTCAGCAGCAGCTCCACGATCATCCGCCGCGCCGCCAGCACCTTCGGCGAGCGGCTGCGGATCTTCATCCCCGCGACCACCGGGTAGGAGCAGGACGGCACCAGCGTCGGGGCCCCCTCCAGCTCCACGATGCACATCCGGCAGGCCCCGCTGGGCGGCAGCCCCTCGAGGTGGCACAGCGTGGGCACGTGCACCGCCTCGCGGCGCAGGACCTCGAGAATCGTCTCGCCGGGGCGGGCTTCCACCTCGCGGCCGTCCACTTCGATGCGCACGACGTCGCTCATCATCCGATCCTCGACCGATTGCGGTCCCTCAGCGCCGCGCCGCTCAGGCCGGCTGCGTGAACTCCAGGTCGCACCGCAGGCAGCGCCGCGCCTCGCAGCGGGCCTGCTCCTCCGAGATGCACAACTCCACTTCCGCGAAGTTCTTACGCCGCTTGGACACCGTCAGCAGCGGCGGCTCCACCCGGCCGGCGGATTCGGCATCCTCCTCGCCGGACTCCACCGGCTCGATGTACACGCTGGGCAGCCGCACCTTCGGCAGACTCCGCAGCAGCCGGCCGCTGACGTAGTTGCCGATCATCAGCGCCGCCCGCTTGCCGGCGGCGATAGCGTCCACCACGCTGTTGGGGCCGGTCACCACGTCGCCGCCGGCGAAGACCCCCGGACGGCTGGTGGCGCACGACTCGGGATTCACCACCAGCGTGCCGTTGCGCCGCAGCGTCAGCCCGCTCAGGCCGTCCACCTCGGGCTGCTCGCTGATCGCCACGATCAGCGTGTCCAGCTCCACGACGTGCTCGGAGCCCGGACTCGGCACCGGCTGCCGCCGGCCCGAGGCGTCCGCCTCGCCCAGCCGGCACGAGATCAGCTTCAGCCCGGCCAGCCGGCCGTCGCGGGCGATGACCTCCAACGGAGCCACCAGCGTGTGAATCGCGATGTTCTCCTCCCAGGCCGCGTCGATCTCCTCGCGGTAGGCCGGCATCTCCGCTTGCGTGCGGCGGTAGTACACCGCCACGCTGTCCACCCGCTTCTGCCGCAGGGCCACCCGGGCGGCGTCGATCGCCGAGTTGCCGCCCCCGATCACGCCGACCCGCCCCCGGGCCAGCTCGCGCCCGTGGAGGTTGTATTCCTTGAGGAAGCGGATGCCCGGAATCACCCCCTCGACGCCGTCCTCCCCGGGCACGTCCATCCGCCGGCTGTGATGGGCCCCGGTGGCCACGAACACCGCCTTGTAGCCCATCGGCCCCAGCAGGTCGTCCAGCGAGAAGTCCCGCCCCAGAACGTGGTTGTAGCGCAGCTCGATGTTCGACACCAGCATCCGGTCGATCTCGTGCCGCAGCTGGCTGCGCGAGAGCCGGTACTCGGGAATCGCCCCGGCCAGCATCCCGCCGGCCTGGTCCTCCCGCTCGAAGACCGTCACCGCGTAGCCCATCACCCCCAGGTAGTACGCCGCCGTCAGACCCGCCGGGCCGGCGCCGACCACCGCGATCCGCGGACCGCCCGGCGAGGCCGGACGGACCTCCGGGGCGTAGGTGTTCGGCGAGACCCGATCGACCACGAAACGCTTCAGCGTCCGTACCGCGATCGGCTCGCCGCCGGTGGAACCGGCGCGGCACATCCGCTCGCAGGGATGGTGGCAGACGCGGGCGCAGACCGACGGGAAGGGCAGGGCCTCGCGGATGACCCGGTAGGCCTCCTGGTACTCGCCGCGGGCGATGTGGGCGACGTAGCGCCAGACCTCCGTGCCCGCCGGACAGGTGTTCTGGCACGGCGCCCCCACCAGCTCCTTGCAGGCCCCGGCCGGGCAGTCGCGGTCGTAGATGTGGGCCTCATATTCGTCACGGAACCACTGCAGCGTGCTGAGCACCGGGTTCGGCGCCGTCTGCCCCAGCCCGCACAGGCTGGTGGCCTTGATCATCTCGCCCAGCTCCCTCAGCTGCATGATCCCCTGGAAGCGCTCCAGGGCGTCCAGGCCGTCCTCCTTGCGCCGCGGCCGGGTGATGGCCTGCAGGATCTCCAGCATCCGCCGCGTGCCCTCGCGGCAGGGAATGCACTTGCCGCACGACTCGCTCTGGATGAACTCCATGAAGAACTTCGCGAAGTCCACCATGCAGGTGGATTCGTCCAGCACCACCAGCCCGCCGGAGCCCATGATCGTGCCGAACGACTTCAGGGCCTCGTAGTCCGTCGGCAGGTCCAGGTGCGACTCCGGCACGCAGCCGCCGGACGGACCGCCGATCTGCACCGCCTTGCACCGCCGGCCCCCGGGCACGCCCCCGCAGATCTCGAAGACGATCTGCCGCAGCGTCGTGCCCATGGGAATCTCGACCAGCCCCGTCCGCCGGACCATGCCCGAGACCGCGAACACCTTCGTGCCCTTGCTGCCGGCGGTGCCCATTCCGGCGTACCAGGCGGCGCCGCGCTCCAGAATCCCCGGCAGATTCGCCAGCGTCTCGACGTTGTTGATCACCGTCGGCTTGCCGAACAGGCCCCGGGCCGCCGGAAACGGCGGACGCGGACGCGGCATCCCGCGCCGGCCTTCGATGCTGTGGATCAGCGCCGTCTCCTCGCCGCAGACGAAGGCCCCGGCGCCGGTCTTGATCGCGATCTCCAGCCCGAAGCCGCGCCCCAGGATGTCCGCCCCCAGCAGGCCCCAGCCCCGGGCCTGATCGATCGCCTGCCGGAGCCGCTCAATGGCCAGCGGATACTCCGCGCGGATGTAGATGTAGGCCCGGCTCGCGCCGATGGCGTAGGCCGCGATGGCCATGCCCTCCAGCAGCCGGTGCGGGTCGCTCTCGCAGACCGCGCGGTCCATGAACGCGCCGGGGTCGCCCTCGTCGGCGTTGCAGATCAGGTACTTCTGGTCGCCGGCCGCCTGGCGGGCGAACTTCCACTTGCGGCCCGTGGGAAAGCCGCCGCCCCCGCGGCCGCGCAGACCCGAGGCCTCCACCTCGTCACACACCTGCTCCGGCGTGCGCGACGCCAGAACCTCCGCCAGCGCCGAGTAGCCGCCGCGGGCGACGTACTCCTCAATCCGCCCCGGGTCGATGATGCCGCTGTTGACCAGCACCACCCGCCGCTGCCGGGCCATGAACGGGTGCTCGTCCATCCGGGCCACGTCGGGCCAGGGCTCCAGCAGGCCGTCCGGGTCCGCAAACTGCCCCAGCACGATCTCCGCCGGAACCCTTCCGCCGATCAGCACGTCTTCCAGCAGGTCCGGCACCTTGTCCGCGGTGATCCCGCCGAAACTCACGCGCGTCCGCCCGGGGAGCTGAATATCGACGATCGGCTCCTCGGAGCACAACCCGATGCAGCCGACCTCGACCACCTCGGCCGCGATGCTCTGACCGGCCAGCCACTTGCGGATCGCCTCCAGCGTCCGGGCCGCACCGGCCCCCAGCCCGCAGGTGCCCGCGCCCGCGAACACCACCGGCCGGTCGATACGCTCGCGCCGCAACGCCGCCAGCAATCCGTCGTAACGGTCCGACCCCGCGTCCCGCGCCGCCGCCAGCGGACCGCCGCGCAGACCGCGCAACAGCTCCGGCGATGGTCGGCGCATTGTCTCCCAGCAGCGGCCCTGAACCGCCGTCTCAGGCCTGGACATGTTCAGCCTCCTCCATGCGCCGGCACTCCGCGATGATCGCGGCCAGACGCCTGGGCGTGACCTTGGCGTGAAACTCCCCGTTCAGATTGACCACCGGCGCCAGCCCGCAGGCTCCCATGCAGGCCACCACCTCCAGGCTGAACATCCCGTCGCGCGAGGTCTGCCCGGGCTTGAGCTTGAGCATCCTGGTCAGCATCTCCAACGCCTTGCCCGAGCCCTTCACGTGACAGGCCGTTCCGCGACAGACCATGAAGTGATGCCGGCCGCGCGGCTGGAAACGGAACTGGTTGTAGAACGTCGCGACGCCGTAGATCTTGCTGGCCGGCAACCCCAGGTGCCGCCCGATCTCCACCACCGCCTCCCTGGAGAGGTACCCCTGCCGCTCCTGCACCTCCTGCAGGATCGGAATCAGGCTCTCACGACCGGCGTTGGCGTGCCGCCGAAGAATCGAGTCGATGCCGTTTGCTGAAGACACGTCCGCGACGCTCCTTTTCTGATCGTGCTTTTTTTCACGAACAATTCGCGACAATCGCCCTCTCTCACCCCGGCGTTTGAACGCGCTCGCCGTTCATCACGCCGGCCGACTGACGGTCAGATCAACCGCAGCGCTGAGCCCCGTCGCTTTGCGATGTCTCGTGCCTTTTTTCACGAAGAGGCCTCAAGATCCTCCCGAGGACCTGTCTGCCCGACGGTCCTCAGCCGACCTCAAAGCCCCTGCATCGCTCCAGAGACGACGGTCGAAAGGCGGGCTGTCGAGGATCACCAATAGCCCCAACAGGCCTTGCGAGGACGCCCCGAGCATACAATCGCCCCCATCAGGTTTCAATCGTCCCGATGCCCGCCGCCATTTCGTTCCCCGCGAAAGTGAACGGTATGTATATTGATTAGATACATAGTATACTACAAATATGACACCAGGATTTCGCGAGCCGAATCCAGACGCCGGGCCGTCTCAAGACGCCGTCAAGCCAGCTCCAGGCCGGCGGGTACTGGTCATCGATGACGATCTGGCTATCGGACTGAGCTGTAAACGCTGTCTGGAACCCGCCGGCCATGCTGTCGAGGTGACCACCGAGCCGCTGGTGGGGCTGGGGATGGCCTTGGCCGGGAGGTTCGATGTCGTTCTGGTGGACCTGAGCCTGCCGGGCGTCGACGGCCTTTCGATCGTTCAGCGGATCGCCCGGTCCGGGGCGGCCTGCGAAGTGGTGGTCATCACCGGCTTTGCCACCGTCAAAACGGCCGTGGCGGCGCTGAAGGGCGGAGCGGCCGACTACCTCAGTAAGCCCTTTACTCCCTATGAGTTGCGCGCGGCGGTGGAGCGGGCGGCAGGCCGATCTTCGCTGATCCGCGAAAACCAGCGGCTGCGTCTGGAGATCGAACGGCTTCGCGGGGTTCTGTCCCCCGCAGGCGAGATGCCCGGAACGTGGGCCGAGTTCAAGACCCTGGCCCGCCAGCTGCGCCGCGCGGCCGTTCAGATGTTCCAGCGGGAGTTCCTCGCGGCGGCATTGGAGCGAAACGGCGGCAACGTCAGCCGCACCGCTCGGGCGTTGGGGCTGCAGCGGACCAATCTGCACGCCATGTTGCGCCGTCACGGGATTCGCGGCGGGCAGGCCGGCGGTTCGTCGGCGGCTTTATAATGCCGATGGCGACGTCGCCCCCGGAGCGAACCCAAGGGGGGCCGGCGTGCCGGAACGGTGATCCGATGCCGTCCTTGCTGCAGACGCTGCTGGAAGCCAACACCATGCCCGCGGCCGCCGAGCTGCTGCGCACGCTGCCTGACGGCCGCATCCAGTGTCTGGCCTGCGCGCACCGCTGCCGGATCGCCGACGGGCGGGCGGGCGTGTGCCACGTGCGGTTCAACCGCGGCGGGCAGTTGATGGCGCCGGCCGGGTATGTGGCCGGGCTGGCGGCCGACCCGATCGAGAAAAAGCCCTTCTATCACGTGCTGCCGGGCAGCGAGGCGATGTCTTTCGGCATGCTGGGCTGCGATCTGCACTGCCCGTACTGCCAGAACTGGATCTCCAGCCAGACGCTGCGTGACGAGGGCGCCGTGGCCGAGCCCTCGCCGGTGACCGCCGGGCAGATCGTCGCGGCCGCGAAGCGGCGCGGCACGCCGGTCGTGATCAGCACGTACAACGAGCCGCTGATCACCGCCGAGTGGGCGGTGGAGATCTTCCGGCCGGCGCGGGCCGAAGGGATGTTGTGCGGATTCGTCTCCAACGGACATGCCACGCCGGAGGTTCTGGAGTATCTGCGACCGTATGTCGACCTCTACAAGGTCGATCTCAAGAGCTTTCAGGATCGCAATTACCGACGGCTGGGCGGCTCGCTGGCGGCGGTGCTGGACACCATCCGGCGGCTGAAGGATCTGGACTTCTGGGTCGAGGTGGTGACGCTGGTGGTTCCGGGCTTCAACGACAGCGACGGGGAGCTGCGGGACATCGCCTCGTTTCTGGCGGGGGTTTCGCCGGACATTCCCTGGCACGTCACCGCGTTCCACCCGGACTACCGCATGACCGACCCGCCGCGCACGCCGGTGGAGACGCTGATCCGGGCGCGGGACATCGGCCTGGCCGCCGGGCTGCGTTACGCATACGCCGGGAACGTGGCCGGCGGCGTCGGCCACCGCGAGCACACCTTCTGCCACGCCTGCGGCCGGCTGCTGATCAGGAGACACGGGTTTCGCGTCGTCGAAAACCATCTGGCCGACGGCCGCTGCCCGGGGTGCGACGCCGCGATCCCCGGCGTGTGGCGGCGCCCGGAGCGATCATAGAGCTTTCGCGGGAACCCGCCCGATCCGGTCGCAGTTCGAATCGCTCGGCGGGCGGGGCGTTTTTTTTGCCCCGTCGCAGGACCGGGCCGCGACCACGAGCGGCAGCGCGCCTGGTGCGCTTGACCGGTCGGCGGCGCCGGGGATACTGGCCCGGAAAGGCGATCCGGCGGACCGGGGAACGCCCGGGCGGAATCCGGCGCGCCGATCTTCAAGTTCCGACCGAAGGAGAACAGCATGATGCGTGTCGGACCACTGGTCGCATGGCTGTTGACATTCAGCGGGCTGCTTTCCGGCGGTCCGACGCGGGCCGAACCACCGGCCGCGCCGCCGCGGCTGCGGATGTTCTCCCTGAAGGATATCGATCTGGCCGACCCCCGCCTCAAAGCCGCACGCCAGGCCAACCGCGCGTACCTTCTTTCCCTGGATCCCGACCGCCTGCTGCACGTATTTCGCGTCAACGCCGGCCTGCCGTCCCAGGCCGAGCCGCTGGGCGGATGGGAGCACCCGGCCTGTGAGCTGCGCGGCCACTTCGTCGGCCACTACCTCTCGGCCTGTGCCTGGCTGTACGAGGCCACCGGCGACGAAGACATCCGGCGCCGTGCCGACGGTCTGGTTGCCGAACTGGCCCGATGCCAGCAGGCCCTGGGCGGGGGGTATCTGTCGGCTTTTCCCGAATCGTACCTGGACCGGCTGGAGGCCGGAGAGCCCGTCTGGGCCCCCTACTACACCCTTCACAAGATCCTCGCGGGTCTGTACGACATGCACGCTCACGCCGCCAACGCCCAGGCCCTGGAGATGGCGCTGCGCCTGAGCGGCTACATCGCCGGACGCTGCCGCCGCTTCTCCGCGGCCGAGCTGCGCGAACGGCTGGACCGCAACGAGGAAGGCGGCATCTGCGAGGCGCTCTGGAATCTGCACGCCCTTGCCGGCAGCAGCGAGGCTCGCGAGGCCGCCGACCGGCTGGAGCGGCGCAGCTTCCTGGATCCGCTGGCCCGCGGCGAGGACAACCTCGCCGGCCGCCACGGTAACACCCACATTCCGCTGGCCGTCGGGGCCGTGCGCCGGTTCGAAATCACCGGCGAAAGCCGTTACCTGTACGCCGCCCGGTTTTTCTGGAACCGGGTGGTCGAGACGCGCTCCTACGCCACCGGCGGATCGACGCATGGCGAATTCTGGGGCGAACCCTTCCGTCTGGCCGACACGTTGTCCAACACCAACCACGAGACGTGCAAGACGCACAACATGCTTCGGCTGACGCGGCAGCTGTTCACGCACACCGGGGACGCCCGCTACGCCGATTTCCAGGAACGGGCGTTTCTCAACGGCATTCTCGGTACGCAGGCGCCCGACGGCATGCTGGAGTACTACGTTCCGATGGCCCCGGGCCACCGGCGCGTCTACGGAACGCCGACCGACGCCTTCTGGTGCTGCTACGGCACGGGGATCGAGACGTTCTCGCGGCTCGGCGAGGGCGTCTGGTTTCACGACGACGAGAATCTCTACGCCGCCCTTTACGTGGCCTCGACGGTCCGCTGGGCCGACAAGGGCGTAGCGGTGGAGCAGGTCACGACCTACCCCGACGGGGAGGAGATCGCATTCCGCATCCACGCCGAGCGCCCCACGCCCTTCACTCTGCAGTTGCGCATCCCGGCCTGGCTGCGGCGCCCGGCGACGCTGACGCTCGACGGCCACTTGCTGGACGTGCCGCTGATTCCGGGACGCTTCGCGGCCGTCCGGCGCGAGTGGCGCGGCGGCGAGCGGCTGATCCTGACGCTCCCGATGGATCTGCGCGTTCAACCCATGCCCGACGACCCCGATCTCGCGGCCATTCTCCACGGCCCGCTGGTGCTGGCCGGGCTCATCGACGAACATGAACCGGATACCCCGCTGTTCTCGTCCGATCCGGCCGCGCCCCAGCCGCGGGCCGACCAAACGCCCCAGGCTTACTTCCTGGCCGGCTCGCCGGACGATCTCTCGTGGCTGCAGCCGGTCGAAGGGCGGCCGCACTGCTTCCGCGCGGTCGATCAGCCGTTCGAGACGCTGTTCGTGCCGTTCAATCAGGTGATCGGCCGCCGTTACGCGCTCTACTTCCCGGTCATTCCGCGCGGAAGCGACCGGGCGCGCCGGTGCGAACTGGTGAACCAGGCCCTTCTCCTCCTCCCGGAGGCCGAGAAGATGACGGACGGGGAGCGCTTTGAACGCCTGGCCGCACAATACGCCCGGATCGTCGACGAACCGCTTCTGACCGGCTACCGCGAGCGGCTGATCGCGGCGCTGGCACCCCTGGATCCCGTCCTGCGGCTGGAGGGGCCCGACGTCATCGACCGCGTCGTTCCGGGCGACGAAGCCGCGGAAAACGCCCATCGGCTGCGGCATGAAGGCTCCCGGACGGGCCGGCACCTGGGACGGCCATGGCGGCATGCGGCCTCCGGCTGCTGGTGGAGCTGGAATCTGAGGGTCGAACCCGGCCGGCCGGCGGTGCTGCGCTGCATCTACTGGGGCAGCGACAGCCCGCCCCGCACATTCGACATCCTCATCGACGGTCACAAGCTGGCCACGCAGTCGCTGACCGCCGCCCGCCCCGGCCGCTTCTTCGCCGTCGATTACGAGATTTCCGCCGAGCGCACGCAAGGCCGCGAGACGGTCGAGGTGCTCTTCCGCCCGCACGAAGGTGCGGTGGCCGGAGGCGTCTTCGGCTGCGCCACCCTGCGCAAGGAGTGATTCATGAACGTGTCCGCCCGCCTGGACATTCTCCCCCGGACACGATGCCTGCCGCGATCGCCGGTCCTCCGCCTGAGGGGAGCATGTTGTGCGATCCTGCTGACGACGGTCGCGGCCGCCGGGCCGCTGGACGACCTGGCCGCGGTGGTGGACCGCAGCTCGCACCGGGCCTCCAGCCACGACCCCACCGGCGGCAACCAGGACAGTCTGGTCAGCTGGGCCCCGGGCGAGACCCACGTGCTGCTGGACGTGGACGGCCCGGGTCGCATCACCCACCTGTGGTTCACCGCGGCGCGCTTCCCGAACCATGCGACGCTGCTGCGCGACATCGTGCTGCGGATCTTCTGGGAAAACTCGCCGGTCCCCTCAGTGGAGGTGCCGCTGGGCGACTTCTTCGGCCTGGGGCACGGGCGCCTGTACGCCTGGCAGTCGCTGCCGGTGACCGTCGGGGCCAATCCCTGTGCCCTGAACGCCTGGTGGCCGATGCCGTTTTATCGGCATGCCCGGGTCGAGCTGCACAACCGCGGCGAGCGCAGCATCCGGCGGCTCTACTACAACATCGACTACGAGCTGGGCCCGATTCCGCCGGGCCAGGGGCTGTTCCACGCCGAATACCGCCGCGCGCCGGCCCTGGCCGGCCAGGCCCGGGAGGGCAACACCGGCGGCGCCGACAACTACGTGATCCTCGAGACCGAGGGAAAGGGCCACTACGTCGGCTGCGTGCTGTCGGTGGATGCCGCTCCCGGCGGCTGGTGGGGCGAGGGCGACGACATGATCTTCATCGACCATGCCGCCGAGCCGACGATCATCGGCACCGGCTCGGAGGACTACTTCTGCAACGCCTGGGGCTACGCCGAGGCGTTCAGCTACCCGTTCTACGGCTGTCCGCTGCTGGAGAAACGCCCCGACGGCGGCTCGCGCACCACCGTCTATCGCTGGCACCTGGGCGATCCGGTGCGATTCTCCCGCCACATCCGGGTCACGATCGAGCGGCTCTTCGACCCCGGCGTGCTCAACGACTACACCAGCGTGGCCTTCTGGTACCAGCTGGAGGCGGTGCGCCGCCGCGAGCCGCTGCCGCCGGTTCCCGGCGACTACCCGCTGCCGGACGACGCCCGGACGGTTCGGGAGATCGACGCGACCGAGCTGGAGCCGGCCCTGCGGGCCGCCGGCATCGAGGCGCGGTCGATGACCGCCGAACTCTCCGCCGGCTACCGCAACGGCGGCTGGCTGCGCATCCAGACCGGCGGTAAAGCCGTCGAGCTGGCGGTACCGGCACCGGTCGACGGTACCTGGGTGGTGGAAATGAAGCCTGTCAACCACCTCATCGACGGCGAAATCGTCGCCGGCCTGCCCGACGCGACTCCGGTCCACATTCCGCGCCGCCACGACGCCGAGGGCCGGGCGGTGCACGAAGGCGAGGTGCCGTTCATCGAACTGGGCCGGGCCGAGACCCGCGACGGCCGGCTGAGGCTCATGGTCGGCGGGAACCCCGTCATCGGCCTGGACGCCTTCAGGATCCGGCGGGCGGATTGACGCCGGCCGCGGCCGATCGGCCGTTGTTCAACACCGTGAAGACGTAGAAGCTGCCGTAGGTGCCGGAGCGGTCGATGGCCAGCAGCTCGCGGGAAAGCTCCGGGTGGTGCCGCAGGTGCGGCCGGATCGACGCCGGCGGATCGAGGTGATAGCTGCCGGAGCGATAGATGATCGTGGCGTCGGGTGCCGCGGCCCGCAGCACGCTGCGGAGCGTGGCCTCGAACACCGCCGGCGGCATCCAGTCGAAGATGTCCAGCAGGTTGAACTTGCTGATCGAGCCGGCCGGCTGGGCGTCGAGGAAAGGCCCGAGCCACCCGTTGACCACCAGCACCCGGTCGAGGTTGCGCCGCAGGGCCGGGTAGTTCTCCGGCAGCAGGTACGGCGGCACGTGCATGCCGCGGAAGCGGCCGGTCACCGCCTGGCTGAGGAAGTAGTTGTCGGCCACCGGCACCTGCGTGCAGAGATACTCCACCCGCTCGCGGACGTACGCGTACATATCGTGCCGGCCGTCCACCAGCTTGAACTGCTCGGGGTGCACGCCGGCCAGGTAGAGCATCGGCCTGAAACACACGAACAGGCGGCTGGTCTGCGTCCAGAGCCGCCGGGCGATGTGCCGGTGATAGAAGGCCCGCTGCTCCTGGAGCGTCGAACAGCTCAGAAAGGCCTCCGCCATCGCCGGCTTGAGATCGAGCATCGCCAGGTAGGTCCGCAGGATCCGGCAGAACAGCCCGGTGCGCCCATGGCGGTAGAGACCGTCGGCCGCCTTCCACAGATTGCGGTCCCAGAACTCCCGGGCCCCGTCGCTCAGCAGCGGGCGAAGTCTGGGCCGGTAGACCTCCTGCACCCGCCGTGGCCGGCGGGCGGCGAAGATATCGAAGAAAACCTCGTGATCCACCGTCGCGATGGCCGCGAGCTTGAGCTCCATGACCGCATTCTGGGCGGGGTTCCCGTCCACGCAGATGACCCGCGCGGGGTTCTGACACAGAAAGTTCAACGGATTGCAGCCGGCGGAGGTGATCGAGATCACCGTATCCTCCGGCGTGATCCGGAAGGCCCGGCGGTCCATCTCCGGGTCCTCCCAGGACATGTTGAACACGATGCCCTTGAAGACGAACCGCTCCAGCAGGGACCGGCCGCCAGGCGTCGGCATGGTGATGACCGAGTGCATCAGGTATTACTCCCCACGGCCGTGAACCAGTAGCCTCCCAGCCGGCCGTGAACCTCCACGCGGTCGAAGAGCGACCCCATCGTCTCCACGTAAGGCCTCCTCGTCTCCACGTGATTCAGGCGCAGCCATCCGCGGGCCAGAGCCCCCAGCGGACCCCAGCGTTCGAACCTTCCGAAATCCAGGACCACCATGCGTCCGCCGGGCTCAAGGTGGGTCCGGGCCCGTTCCAGGGCGGCCAGCCAGTCCGGAATCATCGTCAGGCTGTAGGCGAAGAGAATCCCGTCGAAGCGCCGTCCCAGGTCCATGCGTGCGGCGTCGGCGCAGACCAGGGACACGTTGGACCATCCGTGAGCCGCGACGCGCCGCCGGGCCCGGGCGAGCATGTCCTCGGAGAAGTCCAGGCCCGTCAGCCAACCGCGCCTGGGGTCCAGCCGGGCCAGCAGCTGGCTGAAGTTCAGCCCGGTGCCGCAGCCGACCTCGAGCACCTGTGCATCCGGCCTCAGCTTCAGCTGCTCGACAGCTTGGCCCCGCCCGCGCAGGATCGTCCAGCGCGTGAAGTCGTAAACGTACGCGTGGTAGCGGTAGAAACGTTGTACCGCGGTCGCGGTCAAGGCGCTGGCTCGCTTCGTCTCTCTGCCGCGACACCCGCCGTGCGGGCCGTGCGGTACGGCCAGCGGCAGGCCGGGGCCGGGGAAATCGGGATCACCCGCCGATCCACTCGATGATCGAGATGACCGCGTTGCCGCCGGTCGGCAGCGTGTCTTCCGCCCGGATCAGGAGTCGGCCGTCAGCGGTCATGTCGGGGGTGATCGTGGTCTCCAGCCACCGACCCTCTCGAAAGCCGATCAGCTCC
>CALLOB010000090.1 GCA_938005315.1 uncultured Phycisphaerae bacterium | reverse complement strand
CACGGGCAAGACCTTCGTCCTGCAGAACTGGGAGGGCGACTGGGCGCTGCGCGGGGCGCTCGGCGCGGCCGCAAAGGCCGAGCCGGGTCCGCGCGAGATCGAGGGCATGATCCGCTGGCTCAACGCCCGGCAGGCGGGGGTCGAGGAGGGGCGGCGGGCGGTGCGGGCCCCCAAGGTGCGCGTTTATCACGCCTGCGAGGTGAACCTCGTCGCCGAGGCGATGCAGGGGCGGCGGACCGTGACCAACGATGTCCTGCCGCACACCCGTTGCGACCTGTACTCCTACTCGGCCTACGACACGATCGGCGCCGCCTCGGAGGACTTCGAGGCCGGCCGCGAGCTGTTTCGCCGGGCGCTGAACCACATCGCCTCCAGGGCCCCCGACAGCCCCGACTTCGGCGACCGCAACGTCTACGTGGGCGAGTTCGGCTGGCCGGAGGTGCGGTCCGCCCAGGATCCTGCGGCCGACGGCGAAAAGGCCATGCGCGTGATCCGCATGACCACCGAAACGGCCCTGGAGTGGGGGTGCCCTTACGTCGTGTACTGGCAGGTCTACGACAACGAGTCCCGCGCCGGCGGGCGCCGCCCGGCCAACGGCGAGGTGCGCGGCTTTTACCTCATCCGGCCGGACGGAAGCCGGGCCCCGGCCTGGGACTATTTCGCCGGACTGCTGGGGGGCCGTTCGCCGGGGGGAACCGCGACGGTCCCGGCCGATCGCGACGCGGATCCGGTCGGCCCGCGACAACGCTGATGTCCCGGCTGTCGATCAGCCGATAGAGACACAAGCGGCAGGGACGGTGTGCGCGCACCGCTGCCGATCGTTCCGCGGGCCGGCGGCGGTTCCGCGGACAGGACGCCGGCGTGTGTCGCCGTGTCTCCAAGCCATGCCGGGGCCTTCGATATCGATCGTCACCGTGTGTCTCAACCAGGCTGATTCGATCGCCTCGGCGATCGAGTCGGTGCTTGGCCAGGTCGTGGATCCCGCGTCCGGGAAGGTGGAATACATCGTCGTCGACGGCGGCTCCACCGACGGCACGCGCCAGATCGTCGAGCGGTACGCCGACCGTCTGGCCTGGTGGGTCAGCGAACCGGATCGCGGCCAGAGTCACGCGCTGAACAAGGGCTTCGCCCGCGCGACCGGCGAGGTCCTCGGCTGGCTCAACGCCGACGACCTGCTGATGCCCGGAGCCCTGGCGAAGGTGCAGGCGCGCTTCGAGACCCGGGCGTGCGATGTCCTGTGCGGCGCCTGCCGCTACGAGTATCCCGACGGCCGGTCGGTGGTGCGGCGCGTCACCGCCCGCGATCTGGGTTTTCTGGACGTGCATGATCCGATCCACCAGCCCAGCTGTTTCTGGCGGCGGTGCTGGCACGAGCGGGTCGGCGGACTGGACGATTCGCTGCATTACGGCATGGACTGGGACCTGTTCTGGCGGCTGGCCCGGGCCGGGGCGCGCTTCGCGGTCTGCGACGACGTGCTGAGCGTCTATCGGGTCACGGGCGTCAACAAGACGTCGGTCGGCGGCGGGCGGCGCAACCGGGAGCTCTACGGTCTGCTGCGCAGCCTTCAGCGCGGCCCGGAAGCCCGGTTCCTGACCGAGGTCGCCTATCGCCTGCTCTGGCCGCTGAAGCGGCTGCGCGACCGCCGGCCCCGGTGGCTGTGCCGGGCGGTTTCCGACGCCGCGCGGTCCACCGCCCTGGTGGCCCTGGGGCCGATGTTCGGCTTCGATCGCGTGCGGCGCTGCACGCACCCGTTCTCCTGAGCCGCCCGACGGGGTCTGGCCGGATGACCGCCGATGGCCGATCGCCCGACGCGAACGCTGCTGATCTCGCCGTTCTTCGACGCCGGGCTGCCCAGCGGCGGGGCCTTCTTCTCGGTCGAGGTCGCGCGCGAGTGGCTGCGCCGCGGGCGGAGCGTGGCCGTGGTGTGTGCCCGTCGCGAACGCTCGCTGGGCGATCTGGAGCCCGCCGCGCACGAAGGGCGCCTGGCGCTGCATCCCCTGATCGGCGATCAAGACGTCCGCTTCACCCACCATCCCAACCAGGCCCTGCAGGAGGCGACGGCGGAACTGATCCGGGCTTTCCGGCCGGACGTCATTCACGTGCACAACACCCAGGGCATGCTCTCGGCGATGCGGGCGGCGCTGGACTCCGGCGTGCCCACCATCCTGACGGCCCTGGATTTCGGGCTGATCTGCTTCAACTTCTGCCTATATCCCGGCCGGCCCGAGGTCTGCGCCGGTCCTGAGTCGGCGGGCCGTTGCGCCGACTGCGTGATGCGCGACACGCGCGGTCCGGCCCGGCGGATCGGGCGGATGCTGCCGCGCGGCCTGAGTCGGCGGTTGTGGCCGCGTTTCGTGCGGCTGGCCCAGGCCCTGGACGCCCAGGAGCTGCACGCGATGATGCGGCATCTGCTTCGCGGCCTGGATGCGGTGGTGGCCCCGTGTCCCTCGCTGGGTGAACGGCTGGCACGATTCGGGGCCCGCGAAGAGCACGTGACCACGCTGCTTTACGGCCTGCCGCCGGAGGCGATCCTGCGCCCGGCCAAGACGCCGGCCGAGTCGCTGCGTTTCGCCTATTTCGGCGGCCCGGATCCGCTGAAGGGCTTCACGACGATCGTGGAGGCGGTCCGCCTGCTGCCGGCGAGCATGCCGTTGGAGATCCGGGCGTACGGCGACGACCGGCTGCGCGACCGGCTGACGAGCCTGGGGCCGGAGGTCCGGCGCTACCTGCAGCACCGCCGCCTGCGGACCGGCGCGGCGCTGGCGGCCGAACACGCCGGCATCGACGCCGTGCTGGTGCCCTCGATCATCCACGAGAACTCCCCGTTCGCGGTGCTGATGTCGCTGGCCAACGGCTCGCCGGTGATCGCGTCGGACATGCCCGGCCTGAACCACCTGATCCTCCCGGAGCGCAACGGCCTGCTGGTGCGCGCCGGCCATCCTCCGGCCTGGGCCGCGGCCCTGGTGCGAGCGGTGCAGCGGCCGGCCGTGATCCGGCGGATGCAGGCCGACGCGCGTTTCGATCGCACGACCGCCGATTTCGTCGATGACCTCCGGCAGGTCGAGGACGCTCTCGCCGGGCGGCGATGGGCGCCCCGGCCGGACGAAGGGGAAGCCCCTGGCCCTTGCGCGAGGGCGTTTCTATAATCACGCCGGATTTCCGAACGGTTCGCGCCCCTGGAGACCCCCGGCGAATGACACCCCTGCAATCTCCATCCGCCGGCTCCGTGCCGTCCGGTGCCCGACGGCCCACCCGCCGGGTGTTCATCGGCCCCGTGCCGGTCGGCGGCGGAGCCCCGATCGCGCTTCAGTCGATGACCAGCACGCCGACCCGCGACATCGACGCCACCGTGGCCCAGATCCACCGGCTGGCCGCCGCCGGATGCGATATCGTCCGCGTGGCCGTGCCGGATCCCGAGGATACCGCCGCCCTGCCGGAAATCCTCCGCCAGTCGCCGGTGCCGATCGTGGCCGACGTTCATTTCCACTATCGCCGGGCGCTGGAGGCGATCGCCGCCGGGGTGCACAAGATCCGGCTGAATCCCGGCAACATCAGGGATCGCGATCAGGTCAACGAGGTCATCCGGGCCTGTCGCCAGCGCGGCATTCCCATCCGCGTCGGCGTCAACGAGGGCAGCGTCGTCGAGCGCCAGGACCGTCAAGTCCGTGCCGCCGAGCAGCGCGCCCTGGCCGCCGACCGCCGCGGGAATCTGGTCGCCCTGATGGTCCGCAAGCTCGAGGAATACATCCATATCTTCGAGGCCCAGGACTTCCACGACGTGGTCCTGGCCGCCAAGAGCCCCGACCCGATGGTGGTGATCGAGGCCTACCGGGCGATCAGCCGCCGCTTCGACTATCCGCTGCACCTGGGCGTGACCCACGCCGGTCCGCCCGAGACCGGGCGCATCCGGAGCATCGCCGCACTGGCCGCGCTGCTGGCCGAGGGCATCGGCGACACCATCCGCATCAGCTACGCCGCCGACCCGGAAATCGAGGTCCTCGACGGCCGGGAACTGCTCTGCTGCCTGGGGCTGCGGGCCCGGGTCGAACCGGAGCTCATCGCCTGCCCGACCTGCGGGCGGATCGAGGTCGATCTGATTCCGCTGGTGCAGAAGGTCCGCGAAAGGCTGGCCGACATCCGCGTGCCGGTGAAGGTGGCGGTCATGGGCTGCGTGGTCAACGGGCCCGGCGAGGCCGAGGGGGCGGATGTCGCGGTCTTCGCCGGACGGGGGCGGGGCGTGATCTACGTCCAGGGCGAGCAGGTCCGCACGGTGGACGAGGCGCAGATGCTCGATGCGCTGCATGAGGAGGTCATCCAGCTCGTGGATCGCGTCCAGCGCGGCGAAGCCGTGCTCTCCGGCACACCGGTGACCATCCGGCCCTGATCGAAAGTCCCCCCGGCGGTCGACAGTCCGGTCGTTCCCGCTGTCGACCGTTTACTCCGCTTCTGCCGGACAAACCAGACCTCCACGCCGAGCGAGCGCCGCGCCGGAGGGATAGATCGTGATTCCCGGACGAGCAACATGGGTTTCCGGAAGCCGCCCCGGCAGGCTCATTCCACAGAGTGCCGACCGATAAACTGCCGCTCGGGCACGTCCCGGTGCTGGGCAGGCAGAATGGAGCCCGGCCCCGATGCGAACCCGTCGTCCGCGTGTCGCTCGGTCGAGACCGCGACCCGGTGCCGAAGGCGGACGGGTGAGAGGCTGATGGCTGTTGATTCCGTGGCGGAAAGCCTTTACGCGGTCCGGGGCGGCGTGGTGTCCGGAATTCCGGGCAGTTATTCCATCAACTGGTTCATGTTTCGGCCCGACGGGGAATTAGGGCGCCTCGGCCGGTTCGGCGTTCCGGCCGCGCGTGCTGGAGTGTTCGGCAGGCGTTTGCAGGACCCGGCGGCCCGACCGGCCGGGAAATCCTGAAAAGGCTCCAGGGAGGATGGTTCGCCGGGGGACTGGACCCATGAAGCGGGATCGTCGCAGAAACCTTCATCGCTCGGAGGGCTGGAGGCGTTCGGACCGCATCGCGGACTACCGGGAGGTCTGGTGGCGACAGGCTCCCGGCGAGCCCTATCGCTGCGGGTGGCTGGTGGAGTGGTCGGCGCACGGGATCGCCATGCTGGTCGAGAGAGCCGACGCCCCCGCGATCGGAGCGGTGATTTCACCCAAACGACGTCCCGACCTGCGCTCCTGGACGCGCGAGGCCGCGGTCCGGCGGGTTGAGCCGTTGTCCGGGTTGCTGACCCTGGTTGCGGCCGAATATGTCGCTCCGGCCAGGCGGTCCTCGTTTCTCAAGCCCCCGCGTTCGCTGAAGCCCGATCGGCGTGAAGCCGGGCGGGAGGTGGCCGACCGGCGGCGGTCGATCCGCTGGCTGGCCCAGACGCCGGTTCGCTGGCACGTGCATCGCGGCCGGCGGCTGCGCGAGGCCCTGATGGTCGAGCGCTCGCTGGAGGGCGTGGTCCTGAGAACCAGCGGCGAGAACTGCATGACGCCGGGAACGCGAATCTGTGCCGCCTCCAACGGAAACGGCGGTAATCGGGTCTTTCGTTCGGCGGTGGTTCGCCGGGTCGAGCGTCCGTCAGCCGGTGAGGCTCTGCTGTTCGCGGAGATCGAGCGGCAAGGCTGAGTGTACGCACAGGGGCCCGACCCGCTCCGGCGTGAGACTCCGGCAGCCGGTCATCTGCCCGGGCACTCATGGTTTCGGGGGATATATGGCGCCATGGGCATATCGTAGAGGCCCATCTGCCCGGGCACTCATGGTTTCGGGATTTTTCCGGAGGTTGCGGGTGTCCGGAGAGAGCCGAAAAGTCCGAAAAAAGATGCTCCCGGCACCTTGACTTGTGCCCCCGGCCGGGGATTAATCGTCTGGAGCGAGAGCGCCGACCGGTGACGCCGGCTTGGCGGACGCACGCCGATGCGGCCGGGCGGCTCATTGGTTTTCTGTTCCTTTCGGCAGGGAAAGGGGTCGTGAGCGCCCACCTGCGGCCCGACCCCACCGGAAAGTATCAGGCGGTCAATGCGAAGGCGGATCGTCTGTTCCGCGCGAGCTTTCGCGGCCGCGCGGCCAGAGGAGCCGGCGGAAGGGGATGCCTTGCGCCCGCTGTAATGCACTGGTCGGGGCCGAACGCCAGCCGGAGGCAGGCAGTGTCGCTTCGGCCGTTCAATCAGTCAGGCCGCATCCAGGCGGCCCAATGAGGGGTGTCATCATGCTCAGAGAGATCCTGACGGTTCTGGCGGCCTTATCCTGTGTGGCGGCGGCGACCGCGGCTCCCTACACCGGACCGTGGACGCATGAATGGACGTTCGACGCCGGCCCGCAGGGCTGGACGCTGGCCGGCCCGGAGGCTTCCTGGGTGAATCCGGCGACCCATCCAAACGGACCGACGCTGACCGACGACACACCTTCTGGCGCCGGTGCGGCCAACCTCTGGCTGCCCAGCGGTTCGCGGGCCCTGTTGAACGTGGTCGGTTGGAACCTGGGCAACAGTCTCAGCGGGCAGAACGGCTTCGTCCTGCAGGCCGACATCTACGTTCCCAACCTGCGGCCGCGGGCCGGAACCCTGTTCGCATACGACCTCCCCGGCAACGCCTTTGACCAGGCAGGAATCGCCGCCGTCATGGCCGATGGGAGCGGCGCGTTCGTCGAGGGATTCATGGGCGGGCAGGTGCACAGCGGCGGCAAGGGTCAGACCCGGGCCCGGGACAACACCGCCGGAAATCAGACCTGGCGGGCGGCAACCAACTATGAGTTTTATCAGCCGGGGGATACCGGATACCCCTACGACGCCGGCTGGTGGGATGACTGGGTCACGGTGCAGCTGGACTACAGCTACCAGGTGCCCGGCAAGTACAGCGCCTGGGTCTACATTCCCTGGCTCACGGCCGCAGCACAGCCCGGCACGACGCCCGGCTGGCTGCCGATTACCCCGGGAGCCTTCGACTGCGGGGCTGCGGCGGCCTTCCAGCAATTCATGCTCGGCGGCGCGAACTCCTACACCCAGGCCCAGTGGGACAACGTGAAGCTGGTCTATGTGCCCGATCCCGCGACCGTTTTGGGCCTGGGGTTCGGCGTGCTGCTGCTGAGGCGGTGCCGTTGAACGGATCAGAGCCGTTGAACGGATCAGATCCGACAGGATCCTGCAGTCCCGGGCCGGACAGCGGGCGTCAGGAAGCGCAATTGGGATCCGCCGATTGCGTTGGCGGATGGAGGCATCGCTGCAACAGGCCGAAATCGGCCTGATCCACGTCGCCGTCGACGTCGATGTCACCCGGATCGCAACCGGGGCCGGGCGGCCCCTGCCCCGGTCCGGTCGCGCAGCCCAGGAACGCGGCCACATCCTGCTCATTGACCTTGCGGTCGGCGTTCATGTCCCCGGGAATCGGCGGCAGGGCCGGTTGGACCGTCAATGTCACCGGCAGCAGCTGCGGGTTGTTGCCGGCCGCCGGATCGGAGACGGTCACCGTCGCCTGGTAGGTGCCGGCGGACAGGCCGGCGGCGGAGTAGGTCACGGTGATGGTGTCCGCCTCGCCGGTACTGGTGCCGGACGCGGGAGCGCAGCTCAGCCACGCCGCATCATCGGTGATGCTGTAGGCCAGTGTGCCGCCTCCGACGTTGCTGACCGTGAAACTCTGGGCGGTCGGATCGGAGCCCGCCGTGCAGACGGCCGCCAGCGAGGCCGGCGACAGGCCGATGGCCGGCGGCGAAACCGTCGGGGTGAACCGCAGCGTGTCCCAGAGCACGGCCGGCGCGGGGCCGCCGTAGGATCCGAGCTTGAAGCCCACGCTCAGTTGCCCGGTCGGACCGGTCGTCACCGGCCGGCTGTACTGCGTCCAGGTATTGCCGTTGCCGTTGGTCCCGTCGCTGGCGAACTTCTGTACGATCGTCCAGGTGCTGCCGTTCTGATCGAAGTCCTCGGCGGTGAAGGCGCCGACCTTGAACGCGCACTCGGACCACCAGGCGTTGGCGGTGTAGCTCGGGCAGCGGATCCAGACCGAGAGGGTATAGGCGGTCGAGGGAGAGAGCTGGAAGACCTTTACTCTGGCCGATGACCCCTGGCCCGAGCGCGTGGCCTGCAGGGCATGGCCGGACTGGCCGCCGGCGACGATGGCCCAGTTCGCCGGGCCGCCCCACGACGCGTCGTACGCGCTCGACCAGGCGGGCATGGTCTCGAAGTCCTCGCCCGTTCCGGGCCCCGGGGGTGAGCCCGGGGTGGCCGAGGCCTGGTTGGACGGGCCGCTTTCGCCATGAGCGTTCACCGCCGTGGCGACGTAATAGTAGGTGGTGCCGTTGGTCAGGCCACCGTCCACACAAGTGGTTCCGGCGATGCCGTCGGCCACCATGGCGTAGGGCCCGCCGGTCGCGAGGGAACGCTTGACGCGATAGCTGTCCGCTCCGGCGGAGGCCTCCCAGGTCAGCCGCACCTGGCCGTCCTCGGGGACGGCCACGAGATTCGCCGGCGGCAGCGGGGCTGCGGAGACCGGTTCAATGGTCACCGCGTCGATCCACAGCGTCGCGTCGCCGGCCGGCCAGGTGACCGGACGCACGCCGGCGGCGAAAACCGACAAGTGGTCGGTGGTGGCGGTCGCCTGGGTCGTCACGGTGTGCCAGATATCCGGGGCGGTCGGAGCCGTGACCCAGGTCACGCCGGGATCCTCGTGGTAGGTGTTGCCGTTGACGCCGATGCCCAGGCGGGCCAGGGCGTGGCCCGGCGACAGCCCCGATCCCAGGCTCAGTCGCATCCGCGCGGTGACGCGGTACGTCGAGCCCCGGGAGACCGGCACCTGCTGAGCGATCCCGCTGACCAGATCGGCCGCGTGCGGGGTGCGCAGCAGGATGCGCTGGGAGGTGTTTCCGGAGTATTTCTGGTCGGTCGCCGCCGAAAAGACGTTCAGCTCGCGGCCGTACAGCTCGCGGGACAGAAAGCCGACCCAGCCGGCGCCCTCGCCGGTGGAGGTGAAGCCGTTCTCGAAGTCGCCGTTGACCAGGGCTCCGGCGGCCAGCGGGGGGTTGGCGGGGATGGACGGGGGCGGGCCGGCGCCGTCGTCGCGGTAGTACCAGGCGGTGCTCCAGTAGTTGCCGTTGGCGTCGTTGACACCGCCGTGTTCCATGTCGACGATCACGCCGTTGTCGAACGCCACCGCGTCGGTGATGTGCAGGCGGTAGGCGGACATGATCAGCGGCCAGTTCCAGCTGATCACCGAGCAGCCGCTGAACGGCCAGGAGACCGGGCCGTCGAGGAAATAGAAGCCGCCGTTGAAGTAGTCCTCCGTGCCGGTGCCGTGGATGGAGGGCCGGGTTTCACCGTTGACGTAGATCTGCTCGTCGCCCTCCAGCGGCCCCCAGCCCGGATCCAGCGACTCGATCGACAGCACGCAGCCCAGGTAATGCCCGCGGCCGCCGGCCTGCAGGATGCGGTAGGCCGGCTGGCCTCCCGAAACCGGCGTCTGCGAGCGGGCGAAGGCGTGAAAGCGGTAGCGGCCGATCTGGTCGGCGGTCCGCGGAACGTAGGTGATGGTGTACGGCGCGCTGCTGATCACCGTGGAGCTGCTGTTGACCAGTTCGACCAGCGCGCCTGTGGCGTAAGGCATGGGCAGGTAGCAGTACATCTGCCCGTTGATCGTGCCCAGCGGCAGGCCCTGGGCGTCGGCGGTCGGGAAGCCGCAGCCGAAGAAGGCCGCCAGCGGCGAATCGACGGCATATTCGGCGGCGCCGTCGAAACGGATCCGCAGCCGCGACCAGCGTTCGTTGTCCCAGTTGTGGGGATTCACGGCCAGCCGGATGCCGGTGATGACGCCGGCGCCGGAGAGGTTCGCCAGCACCGCCTGGCCGCCGTGCGGCGCGAGGTAGGGGGCGCCGCTGACGCTCTGCTGGCCGGGCGTGGCGCCCTTGGGGTCCTGCCCGCGGGCGGCCCACTGGGCGGAGAACTGGTTGATGCGGGCCTGCTGGGAGGCCGTGGGCGGCATCTGGAAGACCTCCGGCAGCACCGTGCCGGGCGGATAGGTCCGGTAGGTCACGTTGTAGTAGATGCACAGGTTGTCGGTGCGGGCGTCAACGGCCTCGATGCGGCAGCTGTGCTGAAAGGGGATCGGCAGGTTGCAGACCCACGAGCCGGTCGAGGGCATCGAGAGTGGCGGCATGAACGGCGGCAGCGCCCCGTTGCCGAAGAAGTCGCGCATCGGGGCACTGATTACCGGCACGTTGGGGTGATCGACGAAGATCTCGATCCGGGCGGTGTTCCAGTCGAACGCCGTCACCCAGATCCGCGAGACGCATCCCGGGCCGGCCAGGTCGGCCATGACCACGCGCTTGGGACTGGTGCGCTGATAGTACCAGAAGATGGCGTCGGCGTTGCCTCCGGTGCGGTCGTAGCTGGAGGTCTGCCCGGTGGATCCGACCATCGGGAAGGTGAGCCGCCACAGGTCGGTCATGTCGGCGTACGGATCGACCGGCAGAGGAAGATCCTGCGCCCTGGCGGCCGCGCCGACGGCCAGCATGAGCATCAGCCCGGCGGTCCTCGAACAGGACCGGATGCCCCCGCGATGCGTGAAACCCATCATCCCGCCCCCCCTCTGCTTTGAGAATTGAACCGGGTCAATCGACCCGAGCGGCCCCTGCGGCCGTCCGTATTGTATCGGATTCTTACCCCCGGATTCCAGCCTTTTCGGGCGTGCAACCGCCGGAAAACAGCGGCCGGGGTCACGAACCGCCGGGGGGTCGTCCCGGTCGCAGCCGCTGCGCCGGTGACGGTCCGGACGGCCGGGCGCGTCTGGCGGACCGCCCGCGACGGCTGTAAAATGCGGCCTTGGCCCCTCCAAGGTCGCCGGCCGGCCGGATCCGGGCGGAAAACGCCCTTGCCGGGCACGCCGGCGGGGGTGGCGGGCCGATCCCCGAGGAGACCTCATGAGCGACGAGCCGACGTCCAGTACCCCTCAGGAACGCATTTCCCAGCTGCCGATCGTCGAGGAGCTGCAGGACTCATACCTCACCTACGCGATGAGCGTGATCATGTCGCGGGCCCTGCCGGACGTCCGCGACGGGCTCAAGCCCTCGCAGCGGCGGATCCTGGTGGCGATGAACGACCTGCGCCTGGGTCCCCGGGCCCAGGCCCGCAAGTGCGCCAAGATCGCCGGCGACACCTCGGGCAACTATCACCCGCACGGCGAGCAGGTCATCTACCCGACGCTGGTGCGCATGGCCCAACCCTGGAACATGCGCTACCCCCTGGTGCAGGGGCAGGGCAATTTCGGTTCGGTCGACGGCGACCCTCCGGCCGCGATGCGTTACACCGAGGCGACCATGACCGCCGAGGCGGTCGAGATGCTGGCCGACCTGGACCAGGAGACCGTCGATTTCGAGCCCAACTACGACGAGACCCGCGAGGAGCCGACGGTGCTGCCCGGGCGGTTCCCCAACCTGCTGGTCAACGGCTCGACCGGCATCGCCGTGGGCATGGCCACCAACATCCCGCCGCACAACCTCCGGGAGATGGCCGAGGCCATCGTGCGGGTGATCGACAACCCGCATGTGACCGTGGATGAGCTGATCGAGGTGCTGCCGGGCCCGGACTTCCCCACCGGCGGGGTGATCTGCGGCCGCCGCGGCATCCGCGACGCCTACCGTACCGGCCGGGGCACGATCGTGCTCCGCGGCAAGGTGCACTTCGAGGAGACGAAGAACAAGACGCTCATCGTCATCGATGAAATCCCCTACATGGTGCTGCGCAGCACGATCAAGGACAAGATCGTCGCGGCCATCAAGGGCGGGCAGATGCCGGGCGTCTCGGACGTGCGCGACGAGTCCGACCGTCGCCACCCCATCCGGCTGGTGGTCGAGGTCAAGCGCGACGCCAACGCCGAGGTGGTGCTCAACCAGCTGTATCAGTTCACGCCGCTGCAGACCAACTACACGGTGATGAACATCGCCCTGGTCAACCGCCAGCCGCGGACGCTGAATCTCCGCCAGATGATCGACCTCTACATCGAGCACCGCAGGGAGGTCATCCGCCGGCGGACGGCCTTTCAGCTTCGCAAGGCCCGCCAGCGGGCCCACATCGTCGAGGGGCTGATCCTGGCCGTCGGCGACATCGACGCGATCATCGAGCTGATCAAGCGGTCGCCCGACCCGCCGACCGCCCGGCAGCGGCTCATGGATCGCCCGCTGCGGCTCCCGGAGGCGGCGACCTTCGTGCGGCTGCTGCCGGCGGCCTTCACCGCCCGGGCGACCCGCGCCGACCAGCGGCTCTCCGCCGCCCAGGCCGAGGCCATCCTGGGCATGCAGCTTCAGCGCCTGACCGGGCTGGAGATGGACAAGCTCGCCGGGGAATACGCAAAGCTCACCGAGGAGATCGAGGGCTACGAGGCCATCCTGCGCGACGATTCGCTGGTGATGGACATCATCCGCGAGGACGTCTACGAGATGCGCGACAAGTACGGCGACGCGCGCCGCACCACCTTCGCCGACGAGGTCGGCGAGTTCCAGATGGAGGAGCTGATCCCCGACGAGACGGTCATCGTGACCATCACCCGCGAGGGCTACATCAAGCGCGTCGCGGTCGACGCCTATCGCAAGCAGGGACGCGGCGGCAAGGGTGTCAAGAGCAGCGACACCCGCGAGGGCGATTTCCTCGAGCACATCTTCGCGGCCAGCACCCACGATTACCTGCTGTTCTTCACCAACCGCGGGCGGGTCTACTGGCTGAAGGTCTACGACATCCCGGCCATGCAGCGCACCAGCCGCGGCCGGGCCATCGCCAACCTGCTGCAGATGCAGCCCAACGAGGTCCACAAGGAGGTGCTGGCGGTGCGGGCGTTCGAGGAGCGGTTCGTCTTCTTCGCCACCCGCAAGGGCATCGTCAAGAAGACGCCGTTGTCGGCCTTCAGCCACCCGCGGGCCACGGGCATCATCGCCATCGGACTGGACCCCGACGACGAGCTCATCGGCGTCCAGCAGACCGGCGGGCAGGACGAGATCGTCCTGGGCACGCGCAACGGCTGGGCGGTGCGCTTCGACGAGGGCGACGTGCGGGCCATGGGCCGCGGAGCTCACGGCGTCCGGGGCATCGACCTGCGCGGCGACGATGCGGTCGTCGATCTGGTCGTGACCGGTCCGTCGGCCTCGCTGCTGACCGTCTGCCAGAACGGCTTCGGCAAGCGCACCCAGGTCAGCGAGTACCGCAAGACCCGCCGCGGAGGCAAGGGCGTCATCAACATCAAGACCACCGAACGCAACGGCAAGGTCGTGGCCCTCAAGAGCGTCACCGACGCCGACGAGCTCATGCTCATCACCGCCGGCGGCATCGCCCTGCGGACCGACCTGTCTCAGCTCCGCGAGATCGGGCGGGCCACCCAGGGCGTGCGGCTGATCCGCCTGGAGGAGGGCGACTCCGTGGTCGCCGTGGCCCGGCTTGCCCGCGAGCAGGACGAGGATTCCGACAACGGCAACGGACAATCCGCCCCCGGGGAGCAGGCCGCGACGCCCGAGCCGACCGGAGAGCAGTCTTTCGAGGAACAAGCCTCCGGCCCCCAGGTCGCGTCCGCCGCGGACGAACCGGATGATCCGGGCACCGAGGGTTTTCAGGCCGGGCAGGATTCTTCGGACGACCAGAATGGCATGGACGATTCCCAGGAAGACATTGGCTGACTATAAGCACTTGTCGTAAATGACGATACCGACATCCCAGGCCATGCTGGGGCGCGTCTTGCGAGTCGATCCGCCCCGGCCCGGAGGGGATTGCCCGACTGCGATTGGCTTGCGGGCCGCGGGTGGCCGAAAATAGGATGTTCGCGCACCGTGATCCCCTGCCCGCGCCGGGCCACCGTCGCTTCGCCGGCGGCGCGAACGCAGGCGTGGGCGGTCCGGCGATGGGAGGAACGGTCGACCATGATCCGGCGTAACCTGCCCGTCATGCTTCTGGCGACGCTCCTTGCTCTGGCCGCTCCCGAGGGCGCAACCGCCCAGGAGCCCGTCTCCTCCGGGGGTGGCAGCCTGGGCGACGCCCCGATGCCCCGCGGCAACGTCCGAGGCGGGGCGCTGGCCGCCCGGGCACCGGGCAAGCGGATCAAGAAGGGCATCACTCACCACGTGGACAGGAACAAGAAGGCCTTCTTCGAATTCGGCGGCGCCAGGATCAGCCAGACGTCGGAGGAAGCCAACCGCGGTCTGAAGGACGAGTTCCTGGAGGTCTTCCTCGACAGTTTCCTGGATGCGCTGGATGAGTTTGTCCAGGCCATCGAACTGCTGCTGCAGACCAGCGTCGTGCAGGCCACCCCCAGCCAATGACCGCCGCCGCGCGACCCGTGCGCCTCCGTCTCGGATGCCCGGCCTCCGTGCGGCGTCGGGAATGCCGTCTCCGCGGACAACAGACGCCTGCCGACCGCGGAGGCGGCCGCCACGCCGTGCCCCCCGGACTCAAGAACATTGTCGCCGCGGTGGTGCTCGCGGAAGCGGGCATCAGATCGTCTGGAAGCCGATCGACTGGAGGTACTCGAACGTGGGATCGTAGAACTCGGGGCTGCGCGTCGGATCCCGGGCGTCCCCTTCGGGCACGACGATGACCATCCCCTGTCGCGCGCGGGTCAGCAGGACGCGATAGGCGTTCTTCAGATAGGTCTGGCGCTTGGCGTTGAGGATCCGGTTCCAGCGGGTTCCGCGAAAGGAGAAATGCGCCCAACCCGCCGGCGTGCGGCGGAAGTCGCCGTCCCATGTGATACACGTCCAGTCGAGCTCGAGGCCCTGCACCTGGAATTCCGTGGCCGCATCCTCGAGGTAGTAGGATGAGCGCACGTCGTCCTTGCCGTTGAGGAACCACAGGCGCGGATCGACCGGTGCCCGCACATCGATTGCGTGCGGCTTGAGGCGCTGCGCCTGGGAGGAAGCCACCATCCCGTAGCGCTCCGCCACCCGGGCCTGCTCCCTGATCCAGTCCTTGGCCCGGCTCAGATCCCGGGTGATCACGATCGGATACCGCCCTGCGATCCGCCCCAGGGTCTCGCGGGCGGCATCCGGCTCAAGATTGAGAAGCTGCTTGACCAGAAGCGACACGTTCTCGGCGCGGAATGAGCGAAGCGAGACCGCCAGGTGGAGCTCGTCGCGGGTGAAGACGTTCGGCCGCGAAGCGATCTGCCGGAGGACCTGTCCCGCGCCGTATTCGCTGTCGGTCAGGCGCGACGACAGATGGATCCGCCACTGCGGGAAGCTGCGGTTCAGCGCATGGATCCACTCGCTGATGCCGGCTTCGCCGAGGTTGATTTCCTGCCCCCCGCCGACCAAGCACACGATCACCGCCCAGTCCCGATGCCGATCGAGGCAGGAGATCAGAAATTCGGGTTCGGATTGGCTGAAATCAGGCCGTTTCTTGCGCTGCTGCATGAAGTTCCGGGTACGCTCGAGCGTCCAGGCTCTCTGGGCCTCGTCGAACAGCGCGATGTGCTCGATGGGCGGTCGGTCCGGATCCCGGAGGCACTCGTCGCGGAAGTGATGGACGTTCTGGATGAACATCTTCACCTCGCTCAGTGCGCTGCTCTTGGTGGTGCTGAGCCCCCGCCGCTGTTCGCGGGCCACCTTGTCCCTGGCCAGCGCCTCGCGGAGTGTGGCGACCAGCGGCTGGTTGCCCGACAGGAAGACGCTGTAGAGCTCCTCGTTCCTGTCGATGTGCCGGGTGGCGGTGTTCAGTCCGACCAGCGTCTTGCCGGCCCCCGGCACGCCGGTGACGAAGCAGATGGACCTGGCCCGCTCGCGCCGCGAGGTGTCGATGATCTCCTCGATCGCCCGCGTGGTATCGGTCAGGTTCCGGGCCCCGGCATCATGTCGGGTGATGTCCGCCACGCCGTGGCCGTTGTAGAGGGCCGTCGCGGCCTCCACGATGGTCGGCGTCGGATGGTAGCGGCCCTGCTCCCAGCCGCGAACGTCGATCGCCGGCCCGCGGACCTCCGCGAGCACGCACGCGATCACGTCGCCGAGCGAGCGGGCTCCGCAGCAGATCGGACGCAGGACTTCGTCGCCGTGATGCGTCCGGCCGATCGCCGGGGTCGTCGGACCGGCTCGCGTGGCGATGAGCACGGGAGCGATCGGCAGTTCGTGACTGGTTTCGTGGAAGTTCTTGAGGTCCAGGGCGTAATCGTAGACCTGGTCTTTCGCGGAGGCGGTGAACTGCCTCTCCCCGACCTTGAACTCCAGCACGAACAGCACCGGCCCGATCGGGGCCAGAACGTCGATGCGCCCGCCCAGCCGGGGGATCGCATACTCGAAGTAGAGCCATCCCCGCCCGCGATGCGGCTGCAGCGCGGGCCTGAGGATCCGGATCTGCTCGCGCCATGCGTCGGTCTGCGCGGATTCCAGCGAGGAACCGGCGGCGGCGCCCTGCTCGACGAGCCGTCCGACGATCGCGTCGTCCGAGTCGTCCAGGAAGCCGGCGATACAGTTGCGGTAGTAGGCGCGATTCACCATCGCACGAGCCTTTCGAGAGCCGCGGACGGGGCGCGATCACCGCGTCCCGCGGGGGCCGCCGGATGCCGGAAGGTCATGGGAGCGGGCCCGATCCCGCCGTGACCGGCCGAGGGCATGTCGAGCGACGGCGCGCCGGATCCCGAACCCCGGGCCCGGCCGGGTAGACGGCCCGTCCCCGCCCGGTCACTCGACCACCCGTCCGCCGAAGTTCGATAGCCAGGTCCTGCGGACCTGCTCCTGAACGGCTTCCAGCACCGCCGGGTCGGCGGCCGAGAAGTACGAGCGGGCCACGGCTTTCTCGTTGGTCGCGATCCGAAGGTAACCGCTGTACCAGCCGGGCTCCAGCACGGCTTCGTCGCCGGCCAGACGCACGCCCCGGCTGACCACCGTTCCCTCCAGGTCGATCCCGTCGTCAGTGGCCCTGACGGTGCCGGCGCCTTGCGCGCTCAACTGTCGGATCAGCTCGGCCAGCGCCCGATCGCGGGTATCGTCGTCGGCGAACTGGCAGTTGAACTCGCCGGTCGACAGAACCCGGTTCTGGAGCGCCCACAGCCGGTCCATCAGGCCGGGGTCCCGGCGGATCGAGGCCGCAAACAGCAGCGTGGTGAGGATCGAATTCTCGTACCAGGCGGTCAGGTCGCCCAGGGTGATCCGGTGGTAGTAGTGGCCCGACTCCTCCGCGGCCGCCAGGGCGTCCAGCCGTCGCATGTAGTCCTTGATCTGCGAATGGCCGTTGCGGAACAGAATCGGCACGGCGTTCAGGCGGCGCCACTGGGCCAGGGCCGGCGGGCTGACCTTCGGATCGTACAGTACCGGCCGCGGCTTCGCCGCCCGCCCCAGGCCGCAGGCCTCCAGCACCGCTACCGCCGCGAAGCCGGCGCTGAGAATGCCGCGTCCGTCGCCCAGCACCAGCCGGTCGCCGTCGCCGTCGAGTCCGACGACCGCCCGGCAGCCGGTCTCGGCCGCAAGCCGCACGGCCGCGTCCATCTTGCCGCGGCTGGTGGGGTTGGGCGAGCCGGTCGGAAAGCGGCCGTCGGGCACGATCCGCAACGGCTCGACTTCAGCGCCGGCCTGCTGAAGGGCCAGCACCATCTCCGGTCCGGCCGAGCCGTGCATGCCGTCCACGACCACCCTCAGCCCGGACAGCTCGCCGGGACACAGGCCCGACTGCCCGATGGAGAACTCGATGAACTCCCGCGTCAGATCGATCAGTTTCAGGCATCCGCCGGCCGCGGGGGCCGGCCGCTCGGCGGCATGATAGTGCTCGCGCACGCGCGCCAGTCCGCCCATCGGACCGCAGTTCAGACCCACGGCCTGCATGCCGGGCATCACGAACTTCGCCCCGATGTACGGGCGCGGGTTGTGGGAAGCGGTGATCATCGCGCCGATGGTCCGCGGGTGCTGCAGGCTGACATGGTGGGTCAGGAAATAGCCGTGCGGCGTGCCGATCGGTTCGGCGCACAGATACGTCCGCAGGCCCATGCGCACGGCGGCCTCGGCGGCCAGTTCCAGCACGTGCCCGGCCGCCAGGCGGCCGTCGCGGGCCAGCACCGCGGTGTCGGCGTTCAGCTCCCGGCCATAGGCGAAGGCCGCCTCGAACAGCCGGCGGACCTGATCGTCGTCGAACTCGTGCTCCTCCCAGCGGGCATCATAGACCTTGATCGGGTCCTGCGCGCTCACCTGCTGCCTCCCGGTCGCGTGACCTCGGATTTGACTCTCCGCGAAAATATCATGATAGCCCCCGGTCGCGCGCTTTCAATGCCGCCCCGGGAGGCGATATCATCCTCCCGCAGGCACGCGAGGGCATCGTGCCGCATGGGAGCCACCGTGAGCGAGCACATCATCCGAGGAAGCACCGGCGGCCTGGAGGACGTGGAACGGTTCGTCCGTGAGGTCCTGGCGGCGGTCGCTGCCGAGCAGGGTCCGATGGCGGGATTGTTCAGGCCCGGCGAGCCGATCGCCGTCGCCCGGGCTCCCGGCCGGCTGGACGTGATGGGCGGCATCGCGGACTACTCCGGTTCGCTGGTGCTGCAGCTGCCGATCCGACAGGCGGCACTGGTCGCGGTGCGACGGCGACCGGACCGGCGGCTGCTCATCGTCACCCGCGGCGAAAGCGCGCCGGGGCGGCAGCCCGTGGCCGACTTCTCGTTGGATGATCTGGCCCCCGGCGGACGCCCGATCGCCTACGACGACGCCCGGAACCTGTTCCGCCGCGAGCCGGGCACGGCCTGGGCGGCCTATGTGGCCGGGGCCTTCCTCGTGCTGATGCGGGAGAAGAACCTGAGCTTCGATCGCGGAGCGTCGATCCTGATCGACTCCGGCGTTCCGGAGGGCAAGGGGGTCAGTTCCTCGGCGGCCATCGAGGTGGCCGGCATGCAGGCGATTCTCGCCGCATGGGGCAAGAGCCTGCCCGGACGGGAGGTGGCTCTGCTGTGCCAGAAGGTCGAGAACCTCGTGGTCGGCGCGCCGTGCGGAGTCATGGACCAGATGACGGCCGCCTGCGGCCGGTCGGGCCGGCTGCTGGCCCTGCTGTGTCAGCCGGCCGAGCTGCTGGGCGATCTGGAAGTTCCGGCCGCGCTCGGGCTGTGGGGCATCGACTCGGGTGTGCGCCACTCGGTGGCCGGTGCGGATTACGGGTCGGTGCGGGTCGGCGCGTTCATGGGCTACCGGATTCTGGCCGGGGCGGCGGGGCTGCGGACCGAACCGGCGGGCCAGGGACGCGTTCGAATCCACGATCCCCTGTGGGGCGGCTTTCTGGCGAACGTCGCCCCCTCCCTGCTGGAATCGCGGTTCGCCGGCGCGCTGCCGGAGTGGATCACCGGCCGGGAGTTCCTGGATCGCTGGGGCGGCATCACCGACCAGGTCACGAGCATCGATCCGCAGCGGCGCTACGCCGTGCGGGCCCCGGCGGCGCACCCGGTGCACGAGCACTTCCGTGTGCGGGCCTTCAGCCGCCTGCTGGCCGGCGACATGGCGGATGCCGTTCGCCTGGAGCTGCTGGGCGAGCTGATGTACCAGAGCCACGCCAGCTACTCGGCCTGCGGGCTGGGCTGCCCGGGCACCGACCGGCTGGTGGAGCTGGTCCGGCAGGCCGGGCCGGCCCGCGGGCTGTACGGGGCGAAGATCACCGGCGGCGGCTCGGGCGGGACGGTCGCGGTGCTGGGCCGCCGCGACGCCGGCGGGGCGGTGCAGGAGATCGCCGACCGCTACGCCTCCGAAACCGGCCACCGGCCGGTGATCTTCAGCGGATCCTCCGACGGGGCGGCGGCCTTCGGCACGCTGACGCTGAAACCCTGAGCCGCGGCGGCTATTTCCGAGACGTCTCCGCGCCGGCTGCGGCGTTGAGATGCCGGCGGAACAGCGCCAGCTCGCGCTTCTGCGTCTCGGTCACGAACCCGTCGCACATGTAGTCCTCCCACAGGACGCCGGGGCAGTGCCCCTCCTCGTACTGGGCCCGCCAGACCGGATAGGCCGCCTGGAGCACGTGCATCATCATGGCTCTGGCGGGCTGCGGGAGGTTGTAGTTCACCTGGTAGTCGCGGCCGTAATGGGGGTTCACCAGCATGTCGCGGGCGGTACAGAACTGCGGCAGGTAGTTGCCCCGCATGCCCTGAGCGGAGAGTCGGCGCAGGAGGGTGCGCCATTCGGTCTCGGTGTAGGGAATCGTCGTGTAGTCGCTGTGGTAGCGGAAGACCTTGCGCCGGGCGAGAACCTCGGCGATCAGCGCCTGCCGGCGCTGCGCGTAGCGGACGTGCCGCATGTGCGGATCGGGGTCGTCGGCGTCCACCGGCACGGGCACGATCGCGCCCTCCGTGCGGAGGTTGATGCAGGCCTGCGGGATCTCGCGTCGGACGTACTCCTGGATCTTCTCGTAGATGTCGCAGCGCAGCTCGGTACGGAAGAGGTCCCAGTCCTCGTTGGCCGCGGTCCAGTCGTGGAAGGGGTGCGCGGGGTTGTTGTAGACCGGCGCGATGTGCGTCAGATCGATGTCGAAGGGCCTGCCCTCGTTGCCCTGGTCCTTCTGCGGATCGATCTCGTCATAGCGGGTGAACGAGGTCCCCCAGGCCCGGTTGATGCGTTCCAGCGACCCGTACTTGTCGGCCAGCCAGCGGCGCCAGCGCTCCAATGCGTGGGCGCCCAGGACGTAGCGCACGTTGATGTCGTCGCGGTGCCAGCCCCAGGAATCCTCGACGTCGATCGGCACCTCGCCGTCGGCCGTGCGGTACCACAGGTGCCCCCAGCGGCGATGGTTGAACAGGATCGCCCCGGCGTACAGCTCGGGGAAGTCCGGGTGGGCGACGTCCAGATCCGGCGAGCCGGCGTAGGTGTACAGCATCTGCACGAACGGCACGTCGATCGGCCGTCCCCAGTAGTGCCGCCCCAGGTGCAGCACGTGGGCCGTGCGGGAGGGAAACAGCCCCCAGCCGAACACCGGCACGCCGGTCCCGGGCGCCACCACGTCGTAATAGTACTTCCACGTCTCGGCCTGGATGTCGCCGACGAAGGCCTTGTCGCCGTAGATCTGCGGCTGGTGCCAGTCGCCGGCGGTGGTGCAGATGACGTTGACGCCCAGGTCGAGCATTTCCCGCAGCCGCTCGGGCAGGTGCCGCTCGGGATACGGGCCCAGCTGCGAGCTGCTCCGCATCGCGGGCATCACCTGCGTGCAGAACGCCGGTTCGGTCCGGCCGTCGCGCGTGACCACAAAGGGATTGTCGGGGCAGGGCCTGATCGCCAGGCCCGCCGGCGAGACCTCCAGCGGCACATCGGCGGTGATGATCCGACCGGCGCTGTTGCCGATCAGCTTGAGCACCACATGCCGCGTCCAGGGGGCCACCTGCAGATAGAGCGTCTCGCGCGGCCCGGCGGCGACCTCGTCGCCCTCGAAGATCCGCAGCGAGGTCATGAATTCCTCCAGCCGGCGGATGTGGCGCGGCATGGGGTCGGGGTCGGGATCGACGGCCGACTCTTCCAGCCCTTCCAGCGGCGTCAGGGAGGCCTCCTCGGCCACGACGATCGGTACCTTCAGGACGTGCCACGGTCGGCCCGACCACATGTTGACCGCCCAGTCGAACTCCCGGTTCCACCGGTAGGCCGCCTGGTACTCGATGACGCAGCGGCCCAGCGGCAGCGTGCGGCAGATGCGAGGATCGGGAGCCGGGTGCCAGAAGCTGACCCACTGCTCGAAGGACTCGCCCGGATACAGGTACTCCAGGTGGCGTTCGAACTGGTTGATCGGCCGGGCCTCGCCGACCGGCTTGCCTTCAGCGTCCAGAAGGCGGGCGATCGGGATGCCCATCCAGCCGCCGAAGCCCTCGGCGTCGAGAATCGTGGCCCCGACGTTGGTGATGCGGAACCTGAAGAAGGTGTAATTGCCCTGCTTGACCGTCCCCGAGCGGGTGAAGGGCTCCAGCACGTAGGGCGGAAAGACCTCGTGGCGGCTCTCGGCCGTCAGCCGCGAGACCCGCGAGGGATCGAACACGCCGGTGACGCTGCCGAGGTACTCGATCCGCAGATCCATCGGCCCCGGCACCGCCAGGTCGTAGAGGTGCCGGCCCGCCCGCCGGGCCGGGTCTTCGAAGGCCACCGCCTCGACCGCGACGCGCCGGTCGGGGCCGCAGTCCCCCGAAAGCTCCAGGTCGATCGGCACGGCGTCATAGGCCTCGGCGGCCTCAGGCACACGGGCGATCAACTTGAGCCCGCCGAGCTCCAGCTCCACCGTGCGGCGGGCGATCCGCCCGTATTTTTCCAGACGCCCCAGTTTACGGGCCTCCTGCGAGAGCGGGACGTAATCCACCCGCGGCACCTGCCCGAAGGTCGCGGCGGCCGCGCACCACAACGCCCACACCGGCAACCGTACCGCTTTGACGCGCATCGAAGCTCCTGAAGGGATGGAAGCGAACCGGGGCCGCGCCGCGGCCGCCATGACGGTCAGTTTAGTCATCCGGTGCGGGCTCTGAAAGCCCCCCTCAGTGGTCGGCACGCGGCGATGGGCCGCGCCGGGTGGTTTTACGGTCGGCAGCGTCGAACTTGCCACTTGCCGCCCGGGCGTTATGATCTCTCCGGCGGCCGCCGGCCAGGGACATCGGATTCATCGACGAGAAAGGAGCGCCCATGTCGCTTGCGAATGTGCCCGGGTTCATGCCCCGTCGGGACTTCCTCAAGCAGTCGGTGTTCACCGCCGGCGCGATCGGCGTCGCTTCCGGTCTGCCGTCGGCTCAGGTCGGTGCCGCATCGCCCCTCGGGCTCGCGGCCGCCGGCGCACAGGCTGCCCTGCCGGCCGCAGCCGCGGAGGACGGGCCCCGCCGCTATGACGGCGTCTATGCCGGCAGCCGCAACAGCCGCGTGGCCTTTCCGATGGGCGGGATCGGGGCGGGCATGATCTGCCTGGAGGGCACCGGGGCCCTGTCGCATGTCTCGCTGCGGCAGCAGCCCGAGGTCTACAACGAGCCGTGCGTCTTTGCGGCCGTCAGCGTGCCCGGCAGGCCCGAGCTGGCCCGCGTGCTGGAAGGCCCGGTGCCCACCTGGAAGCTGTTCGGCCCGCCGGATACCGGCAACGGAGCCACCGGCAAGAACTACGGGCTGCCGCGCTTCGCCCGGGCGGTCTTTCGTACGCGGTTCCCCTTCGGCATCGTCGCGATCGAGGATGCGGCCCTGCCGATCAAGGCCGAGATCACCGGCTGGAGTCCCTTCGTGCCCGGCGACGCCGACGCCTCCAGCCTGCCGGTGGCCGCCCTGGAGTACCGGCTGGTGAACGCCTCCGACCGGCCGCTCTCGGCGGTCTTCTCCTTCAACACCCGCAACTTCATGCAGCGCGGCAAGGGCCGGCACGGCGTCCGGCCGATCGCTGGCGGCTTCGTGCTGTTCCAGGAAGGGACCGAGGAAGCCCCGCAGGATGCCGGGGCGTTTTGCGCCCGGGTCACCGACCCTGCGGTCAAGGTCAACCACGCCTGGTTCCGCGGCGGCTGGTTCGACTCCCTGACGATGGCCTGGAAGGACGTGCACGAGGCCGCCTGTTACGACCGTCCACCGATCACCGAGGGCGACCCGGCGCCGGGAGCATCGCTGTTCGTGCCGCTGGAGCTTCCCCCCGGCGGGGAGAAGACCGTCGTCCTGCAACTGTGCTGGCACGCCGGCCGGACCACCCTGCGCCACGGCAACGATCCCGAGGGCGTCGCCGCCGATCCGGGTACGCACGTGCCCTGGTACGCCGCCCGGTTCGCGGACATCGACGCCGTGGCCGAGACCTGGAGCCGCGAGTACGACAGTCTGCGCCGGCGTTCCACGGCCTTCGCCGACTGCTTCTATGACACCAACCTGCCGCCGGAGGTCATCGAGGCCGTGGCCGCCAATCTGACGATCCTCAAGTCGCCGACCGTGCTGCGCCAGGCCGACGGGCGGATCTGGGCCTGGGAGGGCTGCTGTGACAACCGCGGCTGCTGCGCCGGCTCCTGCACCCACGTCTGGAACTACGCCCAGGCGATGCCGCACCTGTTCCCCGCGCTGGAACGCACCCTCCGGGAGACCGAGTTCGAGGTCTCCCAGGACGACCGCGGCCACCAGGCTTTCCGATCGGCCCTGCCGATCCGTCCGCTCAAGCACGACTTCCACGCCGCGGCCGACGGCCAGCTCGGCGGCATCATGAAGGTCCACCGCGAGTGGCGGATCAGCGGCGACACCCAATGGCTGCGACGCCTCTGGCCGAAGGTCAAGGCCAGCCTGAGCTACTGCATCGAAACCTGGGATCCCGGTCACAAGGGCGTCCTCGAGGAGCCGCACCACAACACCTACGACATCGAGTTCTGGGGCCCCGACGGCATGTGCACCAGCTTCTACCTCGGGGCTCTGGCCGCCGCGGTCAACATGGGCAAGGCCCTCGGCGACGAGGTGCCGTTATTCGCCGAACTGCTTGAGAAAGGGCTGAAATATGCCCATGAGAAGCTGTTCGACGGCGAGTACTTCATCCAGGAGATCCGCTGGGAGGGGCTGCGGGCCTCCAGCCCGACCGAACTGCACGGCTTCGGCGGCGGCTACTCGCCCGAGGCCGTTGAACTGCTCAGGAAGGAAGGGCCCAAATACCAGTACGGCAAGGGTTGCTTGGCCGACGGGGTACTGGGCTCGTGGATGGCCCTGGTCTGCGGCGTCGGACAGGTGCTGGACCCCGACAAGGTCGTCAGCCACCTGCGGGCGGTCCACCGTTACAACCTTCGCCGCGACCTCTCCACCCATGCCAATCCGCAGCGCCCGTCGTTCGCCTGCGGCGCCGAGGGCGGGCTGCTGCTGTGCACCTGGCCCAAGGGCGAAGCCCTGTCGCTGCCGTTCGTCTACAGCAATGAGGTCTGGACCGGCATCGAGTACCAGGTTGCCTCCCACCTGATGATGATGGGCTGTGTCGAGGAGGGACTGGAGATCGTCCGCGTCTGCCGCGACCGTTACGACGGCCGGATCCGCAACCCGTTCAACGAGTACGAGTGCGGGCACTGGTATGCCCGGGCGATGTCCTCTTACGGCCTGCTGCAGGGACTCAGCGGCGCCCGCTACGACGCCGTGGAGAAGGTGCTGTACCTGCGGCCGCGCGTGAAGGGCGACTTCCGGGCGTTCATCGCGACGGCCGGAGGCTACGGAACCGTGGGCGTCAAGGACGGCAAGCCGTTCCTGGAGGTCCGCGCCGGGGCCATCGACGTCCAACGCATCGATTACGTCCCCTGCGCCTGAGTGGGATCCATGGGTGCGGTGACGTCCGGCCCAGGCGACCGGGCCATGTCGCCTGGGCCTGAATGGGACCCATGACGCCCCTGCGGCCGGCGGAGTCCACCACATCCGCCGCGTCCATGCGATGTGCGGCAGGGCCGGTGCCGGTGATGCCGCCGGAGGAATGCCGAGGCGGACAGACCGGTCGGGACGCGAAAGAGAGCCGCGCCCGCTCCCCCCGAAGGTCAACCGGCGCCGGAATGTACCGGACCCGGCAAGGCACCGGCCCCGTCCGTCTCCTCGACGCGCAGCTGCGACTGCAGCATGTCCTGATCCGCTGGTATCGGGGGCCACAGAACCGCGAACCATTCGCCCCGGTCGCGCCGGCGGCCCGGGAGGCTCGCGGCTGGCTTTGAAGGATCTTCCGGCAGAAACCCGGAAGGCACCCCGGGGGGATTTGGATCCGCAGGCGGTTCAGCCCCCCCCAACCCGGGAGGCGTCCCGGCCGGTTCTGACCGGGCCAGCTCTGCGTACCACCGAACCGTCGCCCGGTCGATCCCCAGCAGCCGGGCCGCCCGACGCCCGGAATAGCCCTGCTCTGACAGATATGTATCGAGTCGATGACAGCCATCTTGAGCCGATTGGCCATGCCTGGCCTCTCAGAGCGACATGCTCCAGCCCGAGGCTACGTGACCAGTCGTTCTTTCCTCAAAATGGCCGGGGTTCCGCCGCCTTCGGGTGGCAGGTTCTGGACGCCTCCTGACAGGCGGGCGTAGAGCCCCTTGAGCCCGTGCTGGGGCCCACCTCAGACGGGTGGCGGCGCCAAGGCGGCCAGTCGCGTGGCCAGTCAGGTGGCCATGGATTCCCTCAACGGGCCGGGAGACTCCTTTCGCCCCATCCGCCGCCTCGGGCGGCCGCGTCGGTCGCCTGAACGGCCCCCTGGGCTGCCCGGAGGTCCCGCACCGGTCGCCTGGAGGGCCCCGCTCTGTCGGGGGCGGGAAAGTGAGCGCCGGAAAGCGTGATCGGGGACGCGAGGAATCGCGTCCCAGCGGGAGCGTCCCGCTTCGCGGAAGCCGCGGACCGCCAGGCCCGACCTGTCGCGGACACGGCGCGGCCGGGGCTCGGGCACCGGGCGTGCAAGCCGCCCCGGAGGCGAATAACATGGCCGTTCCGCCTCACGGGCCGGGCCGGCCCGGAGCGGAGACCGGCCTGGCCCGGGCCGCGGCGCCTCTGATCCGCGGGGCTTCACGGCCGGCGACCTGGAACCGCCACGATGTTCAAAGAAGTTCCCGCACAGTTCAATTTTCCGGCCACCGAGGCCGAGATCCTGAAGTTCTGGGAATCCGCCGACATCTACGCGAAATCCCTGCGGCAGCGGGAGGGCTGCACGCCGTTCGTGTTCTACGAAGGTCCGCCGACGGCCAACGGCCTGCCGCACCCGGGGCACTGCCTGACCCGGGTGATCAAGGACGTTTTTCCCCGCTACCGGACGATGACCGGCCACTACTGCCAGCGTAAGGCCGGGTGGGACACGCACGGCCTGCCGGTCGAGGGTGAAGTCTGCAAGGAGCTGGGCATCCACACCAAGCGGCAGATCGAGGAATACGGCATCGAGAGGTTCATCCGGCTCTGTCAGGAGAGCGTCTTTCGCTACACCCGCGAGTGGGAGGAGCTGACCCGCAGGCTGGGCTTCTGGATCGACCTGTCCGACGCCTACGTCACCTACCGCCAGTCGTACGTGGAAAGCGTGTGGTGGGCGCTGGCCACGCTGTTCCGCAAGGGGCTGCTGTACCAGGGGCACAAGGTGGTCTGGTGGTGGCCGCAGGGCGGCACGGCCCTGTCCAGCGGCGAGGTCGGGCAGGGCTACCGCGAGGTCGACGACCCCTCGATCACCGTGCGTTTCCGGCTGCGGGACGACCCGAAGACGAGTTTCCTGGCCTGGACGACCACGCCATGGACGCTGCCCAGCAACGTCGCCCTGGCGGTGCATCCGGACGTGGACTACGCCCGCGTCGAGGTGGGCGGAGAGGCGTTCATACTCGCCCGCGAGCTGATTCCGGCGGTGTTCAAGGGGCTGCCGGTCGATCCGGCCAGAGACGTCCGCACGGCGGGGGTCTTCAAGGGCTGCACGCTGGTCGGGAAGGCCTATGAGCCGCTTTTCCGCTACGCCGAGCCGGCGGGCGGGCGGTTCTGGGAGGTCGTGGACGCCGATTTCGTGACGCTCGACACGGGCACGGGCATCGTGCACATCGCCCCGGCCTTCGGCGAGGACGACTACCGTCTGGCCCGCGAGAAGGGGTTGGGTTTTCTGCAGCTGGTGGCCCCGGACGGCACCTTCGTGCCGGCGGTCACGGATTTCGCCGGCCGGTTCTGCAAGGAGGCCGACGGCGACATCATCCGCAAGCTCAAGGACTCCGGCGCCCTGCTGAAGCGCGAGCAGTACCGCCACGACTACCCGTTCTGCTGGCGGGCGGAGGAGGATCCGCTGATCCAGTACGCCCGCAAGAGCTGGTTCATCCGCACGACGGCCTTCCGCGACGCCTTTCTGGCCAACAACGCCCGGATCCACTGGCTGCCCGAGCACATCCGCGACGGCCGTTTCGGGAACTTCCTGGCCGACAACGTGGACTGGGCGCTGTCGCGCGAGCGGTTCTGGGGGACGCCGCTGCCGATCTGGGAATGCGAGCGGACCGGGCGGCAGGAGGCGGTGGCGTCCTACGCCGAGCTGCTGGCCAAACGGGGCGTGTCGGGTACCGAGGTGTGGGAGCAGGCCCGCCGGGCGGACCCGGGGCTCATCGAGGACCTCAAGGTCCACAAGCCGTACATCGACGCGATCACCTACGATTCGCCTTTCGCTCCGGGCGCCCGGATGCGGCGCGTGCCGGAAGTCATCGACTGCTGGTTCGACAGCGGCTGCATGCCGTTCGCCCAGTGGGGTTATCCGCACGTCCCCGGGAGCCGGGAGCTGTTTGCTTCGCGGTTCCCGGCGGACTTCATCAGCGAGGCCATCGACCAGACCCGCGGATGGTTCTACACCCTCCTGGCGATCAGCACCATGCTGTTCGGCGAGCAGGATCCGGCGGCCGGACCGGAGACCTCCCGGCCCTACCCGCATCCGTTCCGCAACTGCATCGTGCTGGGGCTGATGGCCGGCGAGGACGGAAAGAAGCTCTCCAAGAGCAAGCGCAACTACAGGGAGCCCGGCTACATCTTCGACCGGGAGGGCGCCGACGCCATGCGCTGGTCGCTGCTGAGCGGCCAGACGCCCTGGACGGGCGTGCGCTTCAAGGAGGACGTGATTGCCACCGACCAGCGCGAGTTCCTGATCAAGCTGTACAACGTGTACAGCTTCTTCGTGATCTACGCGAACATCGACGGCTGGTCGCCGGCCGACGGGGCCGCCGGCGGAGAGGCGCTCAGCGAGCTGGACCGCTGGATGATCGCCGAGCTGAACCAGACGGTCGCCGACGTGCGGGCGGCGATGGACCGCTTCGAGAACCACCCCGCCTGCCGTCGCCTGGTGGATTTCGTGGACGCGCTGAGCAACTGGTACGTGCGGCGTTCGCGCGAGCGCTTCTGGCGGACCGGCATGGACCCCGACAAGCGCGCGGCCTATCGCACGCTGTGGGAGTGTCTGCGCACGCTCTCGACGACGATCGCGCCGTTCGTGCCGTTCTTCGCCGAGACGCTGTATCAGAATCTCGTGCGGTCGCAGTTCCCGGACGCCCCCGAGAGCGTGCATCTGTGCGATTACCCGCAGCCAGACGAATCGCGGATCGACCGCACGCTGCTGACCCGGATGGCCGTGGTCCGCGAGATCGCCTCGCTGGGGCGCGCCGCCCGCACGGAGGCCAGGCTCAAGGTGCGTCAGCCCCTGGCTGAGGTGGAGATCGTCCTGGCCGACCCGGCCCACCAGGCCTGGCTGGCCGGACACCTGCCGCTGATCGCCGAGGAGCTCAACGTCAAGCGCGTCGAGTTCGCCACCGAGGCCGAGCGCTATGTCCGGTATCTGGTCCGGCCGAACTTCAAGTCCATCGGTTCGCGCTTCCGCCAGGACGTGCCGGCGATCAAGGAGGCCCTGGCCCGGTCCGACGGAGCGGCGCTCAGGGACCGGCTGGAGCGCGACGGGGCCATCGACCTGGAACTGGCCGCCGGCCGGAGCGTCCGCCTGACCGGCGAGGACGTGCAGATCGCTCTGGAGGCCCGCCCCGGCTGGGCCGCCGCCCAGGGGCCGCGGGTCGTGGTGGTGCTCAGCACCGCGTTGACCGACGAACTCAAGGCCGAGGGCCTGGCTCGCGAGGTGGTGCACCTGATCCAGACGCAGCGCAAGAACCGGCAGCTGGCTTACCAGGCGCGTATCCGCGTGACCCTCGACGCCCCCGAGCCCGTGGCGGCGGCGGTCGAGGCTCACCGCCGCTACATCTGCGACGAAACGCTCTGCGTCGATCTCCGGATCGTGCAGGGGCTGGCCGAGGCGGGCCACGCCGAGGAGATCGAAGGGCATCCGGTGCGCCTCAGACTCGAAGTCGTCAGTTGAACGCCCCGTTTCTCCCGGCCTCGCCGTCCCGGCCCGGGCGCGTCTCTGCCGAGAAGGTCCGTCTCCCGGACCGGCGGCGGCTTCATTCCCGCAGCCCGATGAACAGCGCCGTGCGGCCGGTCTCCGGACCTTCGCGGCGGTGACTCCAGAAGCGCCGGTCGCAGATGCTGCACAGCCCGGCCACCTCGATCGCCGTGGCCGGCACGCCGGCGTCGATGAGCTGACGGCGGTTGGCCTCCCACAGATCGAAGAACAGCCGGCCGTCGCGTTCGATGAAGAACCGGTCGGCCTGCTCGAGGCGGGTGCGGGCCAGGCGGCGGACGTCGTGCCCGACCTCGTAGCAGCACGGTCCGGCGCTGGGCGCGACGCCCGCGCGGAGCCGCTCGGTCCGGCTGCCGAACGTCCGGGCCATCATCGCGACCAGCCGGCCGGCGGCCCCGGCGACGGTGCCCTTCCAGCTGGCGTGCACCGCTCCGACGGCGGGCCGATCCGGATCGAAAACACACACCAGCGGGCAGTCGGCCGAGAGCAGCACCAGCGGCACGCCGGGCCGGTCGGTGATCAGTCCGTCGACGTGGGGCACCGCCGACTCCCGGCCGTCGCGGCCGCAGCCGATGTCGCCCTCCTCCACGGCCAGCACATCGGGGCCGTGGACCTGCGCGGGGGAGGTGAGGCGCTCGAACGGCAGCTTCAGCAGGTCGCACACCTGCCGACGCCGGCGGACGGCTTCGTCCCGCTGCGGGCCGCGGTGCGGGGCGAAGTTGTGCGGCCGGCCGGCCACGGCGTGGGCCAGGCGTGGCGCGTCGGCCAGGATTTCGAACCGCAACAGCGTCAGATCGCCGCAACGCTCCTCCCGCATGGCCTCCGTGCCTCCTTCCGCAAGCCGGGCCCCGCAGGCGCCGACGCGACCGCGGCCTTCAGCCCCCGATCTTCAGCAGCACCTTGATATAGCGCGGATCGGCGGCCATCTGCATGGCCTCGACGCCCCGGCTCAGCGGCATGCGGCGGCTGACCATCGATTCCACGTCGATCTGCCGGCGGGCCAGGGCGTTGATCGCGTCGGCATAGGGTCCGCAGCGGCTGCCGACGACTGTGAGCTCGTTGATCACCACCGGGGCGAGGTTCAACGCCGCCGAATGGGCGTAGGTGCTCTTGAGCACCAGCGTGCCCCGGGGCCGCAGCAGCTGTGCGGCGATGTCGAAGCCCGCCGGAGAGCCGCTGCACTCGACGACCACGTCGCGGTCGCCCCGGGGCACCAGCTGCGACACCGCGATCGCCTGGATGCCGTGCTTCTCGCAGAAATCCAGCGTCCGCTCGTTGCGGCCGACGACCAGCAGCCGGCAACCGGTCGCGGCCAGCACCTGGGCGACCAGCAGCCCCAGCCGGCCCGAACCCACCACCGCCACCTGCATGCGTTTCTCGATGGGGACCTGCTTGACGACCTGATAGGCCGCCGCCAGCGGCTCGACGAAGACGGCCTGCTCGTCGGTCAGCGCCGCCGGCACCTCCACCAGGTTGCGTTCCGGCACGGCGATGAGGTCGGCGAAGGCCCCGTCCCGGCCCTCGATGCCGATGACCGTGCGCCGGCGGCAGTGGTTCGCCAGGCCGCTGACGCACATATTGCACTTTCCGCAGACGCAGTTGATCTCCGCGACCACCCGCCTGCCTCGCCACGGGCGCGAGCCCTTGACCACCGTGCCGGTGAACTCGTGCCCCAGCACGCCCCGGAAGCCCATGTAGCCCCGCACGATCTCCAGGTCGGTGGCGCAGATCCCCGCCAGGCTGACCCTCACCAGGGCTTCGGACTCCGCCGGTTCGGGCTCGGGGTATTGGGTGTCGTATCTCAGCTGCTGATCGAAGACCAGGGCATTCACGGGCTGCGGGCTCCCCGGGGCGATCCGGCCGGTGCGGCCTCGGTCGGACCGTCGGCAGTATCGACCATCGCGCCGCCGGGGTCAACCACGCCGGTCCTGGAATCGCCCCGCCGGTGCGGCTATAGTCCGCGTCTTTGACCGGCACGGCGCCGGCCCGCACCGGGGCCTCGCGACATGAGCACCGCACCATCCGCGTCCAACCGCATCGATCGGGCCTTTGCCGACCTGGCCGCCCGCGGCCGCAAGGGCCTGCTGCCCTATGTGACCGCCGGCCTGCCCGACCTGCAGGGCACCGAGGCCATCCTGGAGGCCCTGGCCGGGCTGGGCGTCACGGCCGTCGAGCTGGGCCTGCCTTATTCGGACCCCATCGCCGACGGGCCGACCATCCAGGCGTCTTTCACCCGGGCGCTGGCCGGCGGCATCCGGATCCGCGACATCATGGCCATGGTGGCGCGCCTGAGGCGACGCGTGGACCTGCCGCTGCTGGCGATGGGATCGTACTCCATCGTCCACCGCGTCGGGCCGGAGCGTTTCGCGTCCATGGCCCGCGACGCCGGCCTGGACGGGCTGATCATCCCGGATCTGTCGCTGGAGGAGGCTCCGCAGACCGCGGCCCTGCTGGCCGGGCACGGCCTGCGGCTGCCGATGCTGGTCGCCCCGACGTCAGGCCCGCAGCGCCGCGAACGGATCGCCCGCACCTCGACCGGCTTCGTCTACTACATGTCCGTGGCGGGCCTCACCGGCGAACGGGCCCAGCTTCCGCCGGACCTGCCGGAACAGGTCAGGAGCCTGCGCGAGGTCTCGCGGCTGCCGGTGGTGGTGGGTTTCGGCATCAGCACCGCCGAGCACGTCCGGCTGGTCTGCTCGGTGGCCGACGGCGCGATCATCGGCAGCGCCCTGGTCCGGCGGATGATGGAAGCCCAGGATGCCGGGGCCTCGCGCGACCGGATCGTGCAGGTGGCCGCCGAGTCGGTCCGCGAGTGGATGACGGGCCTGGATTGAGCCGGCCGAAACGCCGGCCGGGCCTTCCATCTGGGGCGCGCGGATCTCCCGGCAGCCCATGCAGCCCATGGCGTCGAACCGCTGGTCGTCGGTTGGAAACACGATGTCGGGGCGCGGCGGCGGGGCCTGGACCCGTCCGCTGGCCTGCTGGAAGAACACGTCGGTGCAGTAGCCGGAGGTTTTGACGAAGGTGCCGTTGTGCAGGATGACCGGGTCGAAATAGCTGTTGCCCGGGGCGTCGCCGCAGCTGCCGGGGTAGGTCTGGCCGATGCCGCCGGCGCCGTGGATGAACACCTCGTCGAAACCGCGGCGGCCGGGCTGGCGGGCGTCCTCGTCGCCCAGGTGCCACTTGCCGAAGATGCCGGTGGCGTAGCCGGCGCCTTTGAGGGCCTCGGCCAGGGTGAAGGCCTGCAGGCTCATCCGCTCGCGTTCGTAGATGGTGTGGGTGACGCCGGAGCGGAACTCGTGCCAGCCGGTCATGATGGCGCAGCGGGTCGGCGAGCAGGTCGGGCTGACGTGGAAGTCCTCGAAACGGAGGGCCTGGTCGTGGAAGCGGTCCAGATTCGGCGTGCGGATCACGGGATTGCCGTGACGGCCGAGGTCACCGTAGCCCTGGTCGTCGGTGAGGATCAGGATGATGTTGGGTCGCCGGCCGGCGAGTTCCTCGGCTCGGGGCGGGTCGGCTCCGGCCGGGGAAGCGGCCCAGACCGCCGCGACACAGGCCGCGGCCGCGACGCGATGCGAAGAGGGCATGTTCGACCTCCCGTGGGGCGCAGGCGGCGGCCGGCGGCTCAGGACCGCACCAGCACGAAGCGCCCCGGTTCGACGAGCATGAACCGGTCGCTGGGGGCTTGCGAACCCTCCAGCTTCCAGGAGCCCTCCGGCTCCAGGATGATCTCGCGGCGAGGCGGATCCTTCAGTTCGATGACGATCCGGTCGGCGGCGACCTGGATGTCCATACGGGCTCCGTAGCACATCACGTCGCGAGCGGTGATCGCCGGCAGCGCGGACGGCAGCCGGGGGTTGATGCCGACCACGTCGGCCCGGGGAGCCAGTCCGATCAGTCCCTCGATGACGAACGCCGGCGGCAGACTGGACTCGTAGAACTCGAAATCGATGCCGATGCCTCCGGCCGTGCCGCCGCCCTGAAGCGTGGTGCCCTGCTTTCCGTCGGCGTAATAGCTGCGATAGCCGCCGGCCGCGCGGACCTCGCGCTCCCACTGCAGGATGGCCGCCAGCCGCTCCCAGGCGTCGTCGGCCCCTTGGACGCGCAGGCGGGCCATCAGGTCGTAGAAGGCGAAGCCCAGCACCGCGCCGCCGTCCTGGATCTGCCCGCCCCAGGGGATCGACTCGGGGCTGATCCAGCCCTGCCCGTACCACTCCTCGTTGCGCAATGTGGAGGCCCGCGGCCCGAACCGCCAGCGATAGATGTCCGCGCCGGTGGACGTGTCGCCCTCGACGATCCGCCGGCCGCAGATCCAGTCCATGATCGCCCGGGCGTGCTCCTCGGTGGCAAAGCCGTACCAGATGGCCTCCAGCCCCAGCCAGGTGTAGCCGTAGTCCCGGGCCTGCCCCTCACGGTCGATGCAGGCGACGTACCGGCCGGTCTGCTCGTTCCAGAACAGCTCGTTGCCGATTTCCCGGACGGCGTCGGCGTGGTCGCGAAGCATCCGCGGATTCATCGAGATCGTCCCCAGCGGAATGCCCCAGCCGGGATTCTCCTGCACGGCACGCTCGATCTCGGCCATGACCCGAAGCACGGCGTAATACTGCATCGTCGCGTAGCAGTCCTTCCAGCCGAAGGGCAACAGGTCGTAGTAGTTGTTGCCGATGCCGTGTCCCGGCCGCGGCGTCGTGGTGCCGTCGGGGTTGCGGATCCAGCCCGGCAGGCCGTCGTGGCCGGGCCAGCTGTTGAGGATGTGGTTGTTCTCCAGCCCGCCCATGACGGTCATCTGGTAGCGGGTAGCCATCCGCATGCGGTTGATGTTCGCGCGGAGGAAGACCAGGTCGCCCGTCCAGCGGAAGTAGTTCCAGCAGGCCAGCACGAAGACCGGATTGTTGATCGCGTGCCGGGTGTCGTAGGCGGTGAACAGCGAGTCGATGTCGAAGACGACGTCCGATTCACCCGGCGCCAGCGACAGCCGCAGCCGCTTGATCGTGCCCTGCCACAGCGGGTGGCGGTACATGGTCATGATCGCGTGCGTGCAGCCGGTGACGGCGGAAAAGTCGCTGGGCGTGGGATGGATGTACACCCGGCGATCCGGACCGAACTCGCCGTCCTCTTCGCGCAGCCACTCCAGGAAGGGCAGCACGCCGGCCGGCGACTGTCCGCTGCGCTTCCAGCGCAGCTGCAGGAACGGGGCGTTGAACGCGTCGAAGGTCATGCCCTCCGGCGAGGTGATCGTCGGGGAGGGGCCGGTGCTCTCGATCCGCCAGCGGTTCTCCACGATCCCCGCGGAACGGCAGTGATACAGCGTCCAGCCTTCGGGGGCGGTGGCGTTGAAATACTCGGGGCGCTGCCATGCCGCCAGCGTGGGCCAGATCCAGCCTCCGAGGCGGCCGTCGGCCTGAAAGTGCCAGCCGACGGCCTTGCCGCGCACCTGGTCGGGACCCGGGCCGGCCTGCGTCCAGAGGGGGAAGGGCCAGCCGTGGTCGTGGGCGTGGGAGAAATGCTGGTGGCTGTGGACGTAGCCCTCGTCATCGATCTGGACGCCGCCGAGGTCCTCGCGGTGAACCTCCTGGACGGGCTTGCCGCGGTGGCGGTCGACCGCACCGCCCAGCCACATGTCCGCGAGGGTGAGGTACTCCTTGTTGAACAGTGTCCTGTTGTTTCCGAGGCGCTGATTGAAGTGGTACCAGAGATACTCGCTGAGCGTGCGGGCGTCGGCCGGTCGGCCTTCGAACTCGAAACGCGAGAAGCCCGGCGGGGCCGCATACGCCGGCGGGGTTTCGGGGCCGGTCGCCTGTCCCTGCGCGAATCCGGCCGTCAGCCAGACCGTCAGAATGCTCCAGGTGGCCGCATCGCTGATCCTGAACATCGCATTCCTCGATTTAAAGCCCCGCCCGCAGGGGGTATGCTTGCCCAGCGTCGGCGGCTGCGCCCGCGCCGCCTCAGTCCAGATCATAGAGGCTGTTGTCCGCGGACAGAAAGCCGGTGCCCGCGGCGACGTAGGGGTTGCCGGCGAGGTACTCGTCCCGCCACTTGCGGGCCTCGGCGTGGCCGTCGCAGAAGGCGACGCCGGTGGCGCCGCGATGGCGGTAGCCCTGGGTGCCGGCGTGGAAGTCGGCGAAGTAGCCGCGGTCGCGTCCGCCGAGGGGGGCGCGCATGAACTTGTTGGCCCCATCGGCGTATTGCCCGTCGCCGAACAGGGCGCAGGCGGCGGGCCGGCGGATCCGGTCGGCCAGCGCAGGGTTGGCCTCGACGATGATCCGGCCGGTGGGCCTGAAGCGGATCAGCTCCGGCCGCCAGAGGCACCAGCCGACGTAGCTGGTGTTGTAGTTGTAGCCGCTGTAGGCGTAATCGACGTAGTTGTCGGGCCCGCGGTAGGCCGGGCAGCGGTTGATTTCCGGCAGCGTGCGGCCCATCCACAGCAGCCCGGGCCGGATCGTCCGCGACGGGAAGCCGGTGGTCGCCCCGGCGGTCTGCACGGTGATGTCCCATCCGTAGTTGATGCCGCGGGCGTTGTCGGTCCAGGCGTAGGGCATGTAACGGCCGCGGTAAGCGTGCACGTAGGCGGTCGCCGCCACGGTCATCTGGTGGAGGTTGCTCAGGCAGGCGGTCTGGCGGGCGGCCTCCCGGGAACGGGTCAGCGCGGGAACCAGCACCGCGGCCAGCGCGGCGATGATGGCCACCACCACCAGGACCTCGATGAGGGTGAAGGCCGCCGGCCGCGGCGTCAGTCGACGGGACGCACGGTGATGGCCGCGCGGCCGCCTGCCGCCAGGATCGCCCGGCAGTCGGTGCAGGGCTTTCATGACGCCGCCTCCATGCATCCCAGATCCGCCAGACGGTCCGGTCCGGTCAGACACCTCTGAAGCCTTCCGAAGTCCGTCTGGTCGATATCGCCGTCGCCGTCGAAGTCCGCGCGGGCACAGTTCGGCGGAACGGGTCCTGCCCCGGGACCGGTCGCACAGGCTTCAAAGAGGCTGATATCGTCGGCATCCACGTCCGTATCCCAATCCAGATCCGGAAACGGGAACGGGCGCACGTCGCTGACCGCGTCGATCTCGGGCGTGCGGCTCGAGCCCGGCGGGTTCTCGATCCGTACATACTGGATCCAGTCGAGACCGACGTCGGAAAGATCGAAGCCCGTGCCGCCGGCGCTGTGGCCGTATTTGCGGGCCGCCTCGGCCACGGTGAGTCCGGCGAAAGAGCCGGGACCCAGGGCGGGGTTCAGCGGCAGTGTCGGGTCGGTGGGTTGGCCCCAGAAACCCGTCTCCGGCGGGACCGGCTCGCGGTAAACGCGTCCCAGAGTCGGAGCCCAGCCGTCGGCCTTGGGAGCGGTATACCCCGGCCGATTCTCGAAGGTGTGCCACGAACCGGGCAGGCCGGTCTGGCTGACCGAGACGATACCCTCTTCGGGCACAGCCATGTTCGCGCTGATCACAGCCTGTCGGGGGTCGCCATCCGTCCATCGGTCCCCGCCGGTCAGCAGGCACTTGTAGTTGCCGAAGACGATGAAGTCGATGCCCGCCGGGTTTCGCGGATCGTTTTCCACGGGATGGTCGAAGCGCAGAATGAGATGGCCACCGGCTCCGATGGATACCAGCTCGTAGACCGGCTCGCCGGTGACGAAGTCGGGGTAGACCCGGAAGGCCGGATACACCGGCACGACCGTCTGCAAACGCGTCTCGGGTCCCGGCGGCGGAGGATCATCCGTGGTGTCGACTGTGGGGCGGCCGAGGGCGGCGGAGGGCTCATCGAAGGGAATCTGATAGATGTAGTCCCAGGGTACCGGACCGCCGCGGACGTACTCGACGACCTCGACCGCGAAGTCGGAAGCAGTGGCCGGGGCGGCCGCCGCCAGCAGGCCGGCCAGAATGACCGGTCTGGCGGTCCGGCGGAGGCGAACTCGGAATCCACGATCTGGGTACGTCATCGCGAGACAACCGGCCTCGGCCGCCGCCGGTCCCCCGGCGGCCGGGTGTCGCCGGGGGATCGACAACGGGGTTCCCCGGGAGTCACCGAACACCCCGGGGCGGATTCAGCATCACTCCGAACGCCTTCCTCTCCGGAAAAGCATCAGTCCCGCCGCCGCCAGCAAGGCCGTGGCCGGCTCGGGAATCAGGGGGATGTTGTCCGGCGGGCCGGCATACCAGCCCATGGAGGCCGGCGACCAGCTCCAGCCGATCCACGCGCCGTCCGCAAGCTGCACCTCGGCCACGCCGTGACCCGGCCAGCTCCAGTTTTCGCCGTCCGGGGCCGTGTAGAAGGCCCAGTAGCCCTGGATCATCCAGCCCTCGGCGTAGTAGTCGTCCGCGTCCAGGGCATAGCCGGTTTCGGTGCCCGGCGCAGTGATCAGGAAGCCGCCGCCGTCGCCGTCCACGTCGAAGCCCATGCCGAACACGGCCTGGTTCGGATAGTCCAGATGCCAGGCGACGCTCAGGCGTCCGCCGAGGGTGGCGATGTCATTCATCATCTGCGAGCCGCCGACCGGGCCGTCCCAGCGGTAGCCCAGCACGATTGTCGTGGGCGCCTGCCAGTCCACAACCAGCAGGGCCCGGTTGGTTCCCTGTCCGACCCACTGGGTGACGACCACGTCGTCGATGGCCATCGCCCACGCCGCCGGAACTCCGGCCAGCAGGGCCGCGCACGCCAGAAACCACACACAGCTTCTTCCTTCCGCCATACCAACTGCTCCTTTCGCGGCCGCTCCTCGAGCCGCAATAAAAAAACCCGGTGCCCTTGCGAGCACCGGGTGGAAGATCACGACATGTGATTCGGAGTCGCCGGCGTCATCGGAACGGACGGACGGCGGACCCTTCTTCGCAGCACCCTGTGCCCGGGGCACTCGACGAGAACACGCACGATCGCAGGCCGGTCTTCTGGCTCACGGACGGCGGGAGAGCATGCTTCCCGCTGACGATCGCGCCTTCTCACCCGGCACGCAGGACGGCTGTCCCACGCCCGCCGGACAATGGCTTGAAGCGACCGCCACGGCTTCGTCCGATTACAGCGGCGGGTCCGCGGTGGATTCTCACCACACTTCCCGTTTCATTCCGCCGAGGCGGAAACCTGCAATCGTGAACCTCTTGAGTTGTCAACGGGCGGACATGATACGGCAGGGGGACGGGAAATCAAGACCTGCGGGCAACAGGAAGTGAGAATTCAGAAGTGAGAAGTCAGAAGTCAGAAGTGAGACAGGTGACGGCGGGGGAGAGGGGAGAGTGCGACCCGCCGGCGCGCAGGCCTCAAAAAAAGCGGCCCGCGGGGCGATGACTCGCGCCGCGGGCCAACGATCTCAGGGCTGCTGCTCGTCGCAGCCACGTGTCGCTGCCCTTACAGCAGCCACCTGCTACAGTTGCCAGATTCCACGGATCACCTCCTTCCATCGGGCCCTTTCCCGGTCGGCCCCTGGCAGGGCCTGCCCGGGCCTTGCCCCGTCCCGCGGCCGTCGCCGGGGACACGCGCGGGTCGGGAGCCCGCACGGGCGGCTCCCTGGCCGCGGCCGGGGTCTCCCAGGCGACCTGAGCCTCAGCCCGTCTTTTGAGGCGAGCCTGACCCGGGATAGCTCCGGCACAACTAATTCTAGCGGCTATTTTTGCCGCCGGTCAACAGTTTTACCTTTCGAAAAACCCCCAAAATATGGTGTACCGGGTCGCCGGGCCCACCAGTGATGGACTTGGCCGCCCCAGCGGCCAGTCGCACGTGGAATCCCGGGGGAGCGGGGTTGGCTTGCGTCGTCGGCTGCATCGTCCGCAGGGCCTGGGCGGCAGGAGGATCGGGCTTGCAACTTGTTGATGGCAAACCTGGCGGCGCCGATTACCGACGGCCGGCTGGTCGGAGGATCATTCAGTGATCGCGGACGCGACGGAGC
>CALLOB010000089.1 GCA_938005315.1 uncultured Phycisphaerae bacterium | reverse complement strand
GTACGGGACGTTCTCGAGTCGGCCCGATAAGCGTGCAGGCGCATGCGTACCGGCCCGGCCGGCGGAAAAAGGCGCTTGGGCCGGCCGGTTGCGCCGCGTATACTGCCTCCACACCGGTCATGGCGGCCCCGCGGAGCGGCGGGGTGGTCGGAAGGAAGGCGCACGGATGCCCGCAGAGTGGACGATCTGCCCCCCCTGGTCCCGACGCGATGATTTCGCCCGAAGGCTGGGCATCTCGCCGCTGGTGGCCCAGATCCTCTACAACCGCGGCGTCGTGGAGGCGGAAGATGCCCGTCGCTTCCTCAAGCCGGACCTGAACGCCCTGTATCCCCCCGAGACGCTGCCCGGGGCCGTCGAGGCCGCCGAGCTGATCGCCCGCAGGATCGACGAGCGCCGTCCCATCGTGATCTATGGAGACTACGACGTCGATGGGATCACCTCGATCGCCATCCTCTGGCAGCTGCTCAGCCGGGTCGGGGCCGACGTCTCCTTTTACATTCCTCATCGCATGGAGGAGGGCTACGGACTCAACGCCGACGCCCTCCGCCAGCTGCGTCGGGAGGGAGTCGATACCGTGGTCACCGTCGACTGCGGCATCACCGCCCTGGAGGAGGCCCGCGTCGCCCGCGAGCTCGGCCTGGCGCTTGTGGTCACCGACCACCACATGCCCCTGGCGTCGCTGCCGGAGGCCGACGCGATCGTGCATCCGCGCATCGGGCCCGGCAGCCCCAACCCGGAGATCTGCGGGGCGGGCGTGGCCTTCAAACTCGCCTGGGCGATCGCCCGCCGGCTGTCTAGGGGCGAGAAGGTCACGCCGGACCTCCGCCAGTTTCTCCTGGACGCCATTGCCCTGGTGGCCCTGGGGACCATCGCCGACGTGGTGCCGCTGCTGGGTGAGAACCGCCTGCTGGCCGGCTTCGGGCTCAAGAGCCTGAGGACCTCGACGATGCCCGGCCTGGCCGCCCTCATCGCCTCGGCCAACCTCGCCGACAAGCGCCTCAACAGTGATGACGTGGGTTTCTGGCTCGCGCCCAGACTCAACGCCGCCGGCCGGATGGGGCACGCGCGGCTGGCGGCCGAACTGCTCACCCGGGCCGACGCCGCCCGGGCCGCGGAAATCGCTCGCTTCCTCGAGAGCCAGAACCGCAGCCGCCAGGCACTGCAGCGTCGAACGTTCGAAGAGGCCCGCGAGGAGATCGAGCGGCGCAACCTGGCCTCCGACGCCCGCCGGGCCATCGTCCTGGCACGCGAGGGCTGGCACCCGGGCGTGATCGGCATCGTCGCCTCACGCGTGGTCGAGACCTACAACCGTCCGACGATCCTCATCGGCGTCAACGGCGGCGAGGGCCAGGGGTCCGGCCGCAGCATCCGCCATTTCCACATGCACCAGGCCCTGACCGACTGTGCCGAACACCTGCTGGCCTACGGCGGACACGCCATGGCCGCAGGCCTGCGGGTGGCCCCCGACCGGATCGAGACCTTCACGGAGGCCTTCGTCGCCCGGGCCAACCAGCTGCTCACCGGCCGCGACCTGCAGCCCACGCTCCGCCTGGATGCCGAGGTGCCGCTGGAAGCGCTCACCGAGCCGCTGGTGCGCGACCTGGAGCGGCTCGGCCCCTTCGGAACCGGAAACCCCCGGCCGCGCTTCGCCTCATTGCCGCTGACCTTGGCGTCCGAGCCGCGCCTGGTGGGTCGCAACGCCGATCACCTGCAGCTGCACTTCACCGACGGTCGCCAGAGCCGCAAGGCCATCGCCTTCGGCCGCAAGGATCTGCTTGAGCCGCTGCAGGAGAAGCGCCGCTGCCGCGTCGCGTTCGAGCCGATCCTCAACAGCTTCAACGGACGCACCTCCGTCGAGCTGCAGGTCCTGGACATGGCATTCTGAGACCGCCGCGCCGGCCCGGTTCCCCGAACGTACACCGCGCCTCCGGCCCGGCTGGATCGCGCCGGGCCAGCCGGTATGCTGGCTTCGGGACCGGTCGTGGGACAAGAATCCGCGGGGTCTGGATGATGACCGAGCCGACTGTCTCGGGCAGCCGAAGGCTTGCTGGAGCGGCCTGGATCCTGGCGGCGCTGGCGGTGCATGTCGCCGGCCGCCTGGCCGCCGTGGGCAACGACGTCCGCACCGACAGCCTGCTCTACGGCGTGAGCGCCTGGCGCTTCTGGAGCTCCTCCTCGACGGCCGGGGACCTGATTCTCGACAAGCCGGTCGGGCAGATGATGCTGACCGGCTGGATCTACCATCTCTGGCCCGGCGGGCCAAGCCGAATCAGCGTGGTGCCGGTCGAGTCGGCATTCATGCTCGCGGCCTGTGGCGCCTTCTGGCTGCTGAGCGCGCGGCTTTTCGGACGCTCCCAGGCCGGCTGGACCACGCTGTGCTTCGCCCTCGGGCACAACTTCTGCAACGCGCTGGATCCCACGACCGACGGCCTGAACCTCAATGAGAACTACACCGCCCTGCCCCTGGTGCTGGCCGGCGCGGCCCATCTGCTCGTCGATCGGCCCGGCCGGCGGGGGCTGGCTCGCGGACTGGCCGGGGGGCTGGCCCTGACGATCAAACCGACCGCGCTGGCCGCCCTGGCCGCGATGATGGTTCACGATCTGCTGATGGCGGTCCGGCAGAGCGGATGGCGCCGGCTTGCGGTCACGTGGGTCGCAACCGCCGCCGGCATCGTACTGGCCTGGGTGCCCGTGCTGGTGGTGCTCGCGGTCCGGGGCTGGCTCGACCAGCACATCGCCGACCTGCTTGCCCACGCCCCGAAGCGCGTGGGCCCCGTCGGGCTCAACGTCATGGTCGCCAGGGCGCTGACTGGGATGCTCCCGGCGGCCTTCTGCATGGCGGCCGGCCTGCTGATCATGCCGCCCCGCCGGACCGACCCCGCTCCGACCGGCTCCCGCGATCCGGTGGCCTTTGCCATCGTGTGGCTGGTCTGCGAAACCGCGATGGTCTGCTCGCTGACCATCCCGGCGCTGCACTACTGCCAGAATCTGGCGGCCCCCGTGTGCCTGCTGGCCGGAGCCGGCCTGGCGGCCGCGCATCGCGGTATCGAGCGGGTCGAACTGGCCCTGCGCCCGGCCGCCTCGGCGTGGCTCGTCGCCGCCCTGGTGACGACCACGTTCATGGCTTCCAGCATGCTGGTCGGCGCCGCCGTCATCCGGGCCCGCGGCCTCGACCCCGCCCGCGACGCGCGGGAGTTCCAGGACTGGCTGCTGCACTGGACGCCGCGCATGCCCGCGGTGCATCCGGAGGCCCGACCATGAGCCCCGCCCGCCGACTGCTGGTGCTGGGCCCGCTGGCCCTGGTGACGGCTCTGCCGGGCGTCATGCTCCTGGTTCAGGCGGCCTCGGACCGGGCACCGGCATGGACGACGCCGGCGGCGGTCACCGGTCTGATCGGCGTCGCCGCGCTGCTGGTCGGCGCCGGGGCGTGCGGATCGAACGCCGGCCGGCGGGACTCCCGGACGGATGTATTCGTCGTCGCGGCTTTCGCGCTCCTGGTTCCGCTGGCGGCTGAGACGCAGGCCCAGGCGGTTCGCGGCGCGGGGGCCCTGGCGGCCGCGTGCCTGGCCGCCATACTGCTGGAGCGGTCGACATCCTTGGCGCGCTTCTGGGTCGCACCGGCCGCCGCCGTCGCCTGCGGACTCGACGCCACGGCGTTGATCCTGCCGGCCGCAGCCCTGGCGACGCTTCCAGCGGCCGACCGGCGGCAGAAGATCCTGCGGGTTCTTCTGGCGGCGGGGGGCCTGATCGGGGTCGCCGCCGCATGGCTGGCCGGCTGGTCGATGGTGCCGGCGCGATCCGCCCATCAGGCCTACGCCGCCCACCGCGATCTGGCGGTCCTGTTGCCGATGGTGACCGTCGCCCTGGCCGGGTGGCTCGACGGGGCTGCTGGCCGGGAAGGAGTGCTCGCGCGGACGGGAGATCGCGGCTTCCGCCAGGTCTGGGGCGCCGTATCCCTGGTGATGGCGGGGCTGATTGCCGCCGGCCTGGACGCCGGCGTTTCCATGGCCTGCCTGGGGTTCTGGTGGCACGTGCCGCGCGGACTGGAACGCCTGCGATGTCTTGCTGACGCCACGGGCGACGAAAACGCGTCTGCCAGGCGTCTGGCGTGGCTGTGCGCCGCAGTGGTTCTGTTGGCTCTCCTGCCAGCCTTGGAGCACTGGCGCGACGGTCTGCTCATGACGTTCTTCGTGCTGGCCGGATGAAGGCCGGTCGGCGGTCGGCTACGCTTCTGCCGGTCCTTTCCGCTTGCTGCGCTCTTGACTGCATGCGGCCGGATCCTCCCCGTTGCGGTATGCTGCGTCGGGGCGACGACCGTGGCCGCGTGTGCGGCCGATCGCCTGCGAGGGGTTACGACCATGAATCAACAGCGTGTTTCGCATCGGCGGGTTTTCCTGGCCTGCCTGGTTTCATTGGGCCTCGCGTCGCCGATATTGCGGGCCGGCGAGCGGGCGGACCGCCCGAGGCTGGTTGTCTGGATCATCGTCGATCAGCTGCGCGGCGACATGCCGTGGCGCTACCTCCCGGAATCGGCCACCGGCGGCCTGAGGGAGCTGCGCCGCCGCGGGACCTGGTGCCGCAACGCCCACTTCGAACACGCCACCACCTTCACGGCCGTCGGCCACGCCACGCTGCTCACCGGCGGCGACGTGCCCCAGCACGGCATCGCCGGAAACGAGTGGCGCGATCCGGTCACCGGCCGTGACGGTGGGGCGGTGGAGGACGCGCGCTTCACGTTGCTGGCCCCCACCGGCGGCAGGGGGTGTTCGCCGCATCAGCTCACCTGCAGCACGTTGTCGGACGAGCTCGTGCTGGCCTCCGCCGGGCGCTCGAGGGTCTTCAGCGTTTCTGGAAAGGACCGCGCGGCGGTGCTGACCGCCGGCCGGCTCGGCAAGGCCTTCTGGTTTCATCCCGACTCCGGGCGGTTCGTCACCAGCAGTTTCTACTATCCCCGGGAGCCCGTGTGGGCGGGCCGTTTCAACGACGCCGCGCCGGCCGAGAAGTACCGCGAGGCGTCATGGAACCTGCGCGACGATCGGGCCAGCTACCTCCACGGCGATCAGGACGATCGCGGTTGCGAGAAGGGCTACAAGCATCTGGGCGCGACCTTTCCCCATCGTCCGGGAGCCGGCAGGCCGGAGGATTTTCTCAAGGCCCTGACCTACACCCCCTTCGCCGACGAACTGGCGGCGGCCTTCGCCCGGCAGCTGGTGGAGGCCGAGAACCTCGGAGGCGGCGACGCGGTCGACATGCTTATCCTGAGCCTTTCGGCCACCGACCACATCGGCCACGCCTGGGGCCCTGAAAGCCTTGAGGCCGAAGACAACGTCCGACGGTTGGATGATCTGCTGGCCGGCTTCCTGGGCTTCCTGGACGGCCGCGTGGGGCTGAACCGATGCCTGGTCGTGCTGACCGCCGACCACGGCATGGACGACGCGCCGGAATGCGCCGCCGGTGAGGGCCTGGATGCCGGCCGTCTCGATCCGGGGGAGTTCCTGCCCGCGATCAACCGGGCGGTGCGCGAACGATTCAGGATCGACCGCGACGTGACTGCGGCATTCTGGAGCCCCAGCGTGTACCTCGATCAGGAGGCGATCGCGGCCCTCGGGCTGGACCTGGCCGCGGTGGAGCGCGTCGCGGCCGAGGTGCTCACACGGCTGCCGGGCGTGGCTCTGGCCGCGGCCCGGAGCGACCTGCTGGCCGGGCGCGTGCCGCTCAGCCCGCTGGCCGAGCCGCTGCGACGTTCGTTCCACCCCACCCGCTCGGGCAATGTGCTCATCGTGCCGGCGCCGCACTGGTACCTCTATCACGAGGCCCATGCCTACGCAGCCATGCACGGCAGCCCCTGGTCCTATGATACCTTCGTGCCGATGATCGTGGCCGGGCCGGGTATTCCTGCCGGGGTCATCGACCGGACCGTGTCGCCGACGAGCCTCGCCCCGACGCTGGCGAGCCTCCTGGTCATCAAGCCGCCATCCGGCTGCGTCGCGCCGGTGATTCCCGAGCTGCTCGGCGGGGCACCGGATCCCTGAAAGCCTTCCGCGCTGCCCGTCGGAGGGGTTTCGCGGACGCCGTCGGCGAGGCCGGCGTTCGTGTGCGTCGATTCGCAGCGTGCGAGGGTCCGTTCGCGGCAGGGGGTTCGGGATTTGGCCCTCGCTCGGAGCGTACGCTGGGAAGCGTCCGCACGACGTCGTCCTTTCCGCATGGAAGCTCAGCGATGCCCCGGCTTCGGCTATGCCCGACTCTTTCTGCGGGCACGGTGCTCTTTCTGTTCGATGCGGCCTCGCTGGCCCAGGACACGCCCTCGACCCGGCCGGCGGCCGAGGAAGGCCTCCGCCGGCCCGTCGCTACGAGGGCGGCTGGACCGACTGGCCCAAGACCGGTGACTGGGGCGGGGCCGGCACGGACCTGGAAAACCTCGGCATCCGCCTGGAACTGGACGTCAGCCAGATCTTCCAGCACAACGCTCACGGCGGCGCCCAGACCGACAAAGGCGCCCGCTGCAGCGGCTCGGGCGACCTGACGCGGACCCTCGACACGCAGAAGATGGGCCTGTGGCCCGCCGGCACCTTCGTCATCAACGCCGAGCCCAAGTGGGGCAACGGGCTCAACGCCAAGACCGGCGCCCTGCTGCCGGTCAACTATGGCGCCGCCAAGCCCGGCGCCGAAGAGTGCATGATGACCCTGTCGGAGTGGTTCTGGATCCAGGGCATCTACCAGGGCCTGGCCGGCAAGGCGGCGCTGGTGCTGGGGCGAGTCGATCTGGCCCGGGGTTTCGCCACCAACGCCTTCGCCAACGTTGAGCGCACGCAGTTCATGAACGTCGGGCTGCGGAACAACCCCCAGCTCGGCGCGGTCGTGGGCTACACCCCGCTGGCCGCCGCGCCGGTCTGGCTGCCGACCGACTGGCTGACGATCTGGACGGTCGTGGGCGATTCCGACGGCCAGGCCAGCCGCACCGGCTTCGATAGCGCGTTCCACGGCGACGCCGAGAACTTCGCCGTGGCCACGGGCGGCAGCTCAAGGTCCGGCCCTTCGGCCTGCCCGGCACCCAGCGGCTGGCCCTCGGCTGGTCGCCCAAGAACCTGCCCTATGTCGATCCGCGCTCGGCGCTGGCCCAACTGTCGCCGATGCTGATCCGGCTGCTGGGCCTGGAGACCGTCAACAGCCTCTCGCCCTACCTGTTTTTGCAAGCGCGCCAGGGACAACGTCATCATCTGGTACGGCTTCGACGAGTATCTGTCCTGCGAGCCGCAGCATTCCTCCCAGGGCGTCGGGCGGTTCGGCCGCTTCGGCTGGGGCCGCGAGGATGTCAACGCCATCGAGCGGTTCTACAGCATCGGCCTCGGCGGCAAGGGCGTCATCCCCGAACGGGACCGCGACCGCTTCGGGATCGGCTACTACCACATGGATCTCAGCGACCGCCTGCCGCCGATGATCCACAGCGAACACGGCATCGAGTGCTACTACAGCATTCAGTTGACCGGCTGGATGACGCTCTCGCCCGATCTTCAGATCATCATGAACCCCGGCGGCACCAGCGACAGGGACGTCGCGGTGGTCTGGGGCTTCCGCGTGCAGATGAACCTCTGACCGGCGCGGGCCATGTCTTGGGACGCCGGATTCTCAGCGCTGATCGACGGGTCACGGGTCCGGAAGCCGGGTCATTCGCGGTGGCCGCGGATCACATGGGCCAGTTGCGGCGTCTCCTCGGGGCTGGACAAGCGGCTTTCGCCGGTCAGGGCCGAGGGCCGGGCCGAACCGGAGCTCCGGCAGGCCGCGGCCAGCAGCAGGAACGCCGCCAGCATCCGGCGGATGGCGGTTCGACACATCGCAGTCTCCTTCGCGATCATACGCACGCCGGACCTTCGGGGGGGCAAGCGGGCCTCAGGCCTGGTGTTTCCGGTCGGCAAGGTCCGGATTGACGTCCGCCGGGGGGTTTGAAGGCGGTGTAATCGCCGGGCGGGCCGGGAACCGTGCTTTTCCCCGTATTGCGGCTCACCCCGTCTGTTCCGCGGATGTTCGGCAAGGTTTCGATGTGGCGATCTTTCGAACCAGCCTTTCGGCGGTGCTCGTGACCGGACCCGGTCCGGTCCTCGCCCAGCCCGATGCCACGGCCCGGACGCGGCTGGTGGGCAGCAACGACATCGATTCCGGCTACGCGGCGGCCGGCGACCCCGCCGGGCACGGCATCCCGGCTGGCGCGACGCAGGGCATTCTCGCGGGCGGCGATTTCGGACGCTATGACCTTTTCGTCGCCCGCTGCGATTCCACGGGCAACCGAGCCTGGCTGGTCCGGCGGGGCACGGCCGAATGCGACTTCGCCTGCGGCGCCCTGTTCCTCGGCGGTACCACCGCCGGAAGCCTCGGCGATGAAACCAGGGGCTGGAGGACGCCTTCGTCATGAAGTTCGTCCCCGGCCCTCCGCAGCTTCCGACGAACGCCGTCGCCACCCCGCCGGCGGTGTGGCCGGGTTCGTCGTCCGTGCTGTCCGCGACGCCCGGCGAGGACGGAGACACCGGGGAGTGGTTCACGGACGGCTGCGGAGTCACGCTGGTGCCCGGCGGCTCCCGCCGACGGTGAGCCCGCTCGTGCCCACCACCTGCCACGCGCGGACGCGCAAGACGGCCGGCGGCTCGGTGAGCAGGAGCTGCGCGACCGTGACCCCGGCGATCCGCACGCTGGTCGGGCCGGATCCGGACCGCGATTGCGACCTGGACCGGTTCGATTTCAACCTCTTAGCCGCCGCGCCTCGCCGTAGCGCCCGGCCTCCGTGCCGGCCCTGTATGATGCGAGGCATGACTGCGCGAGGCGGGGGCACACCGCCCTCGGCGGCCGACAGAGACATCGGCCGCCGCGGTCGTATCCGCAGGAGCGTGCAGGCGCCGGAGGGCTGCGGCGATCACATCCGCTCGAGCGAGCGGATGCCCAGAAGGTCCAGGCCGACGCGCAGCGTACGGGCGGTCAGCTCGCAGAGCCGCAGACGCGAGGCCCGGGCCGCGTCGGATTCGGCCTTGAGCACCGGGCACTGCTCGTAGAACTTCATGAACAGCCCGGCCAGCTCGTAGAGATAATCCGTCAGCAGATTGATGCGCAGACCGGCGGCGGCACCTTCGATGATCTCCGCGAATCGCAGGATCTGTCGGGCCAGGGCCCGTTCGGCGGGCTGTTCGATGCGCACCGGCCCGTCGGACAGGTCGGCCGTTTCGCCGCCACGGCGGTGAATGGACCGGATGCGGGCGTAGGCATACATCAGGTACGGTGCGGTGTTGCCCTCCAAAGCCAGCATGCGGTCCCAGCTGAAGACGTAGTCGCTCTGGCGGTTCTGCGAGAGATCGGCGTACTTGACCGCCCCGATGCCGACGGCCTCGGCCACGTCGCGGATCTCATCGTCGGTGAAGCCGCGCCGGCGGGCGGGGTCGGCCTCGGCGGCCCGCACCAGGGCCTCGGCACGGTTGACGGCCTCGTCCAGCAGGTCGGCGAGTTTGACGTTCTCGCCGCTGCGGGTCTTCAGCGGGCGGCGATCCTCGCCCAGGATCGACCCGAACGGCACGTGGTCCAGGCGGGTCTCGGCGGCCGCCCCGGGCCGGCGCGTCCAGCCGGCGGCGCGGGCGGTGGCGAAGACCATCTCGAAATGCTGGCACTGGCGGGCGTCGGTGACGTAGATGACGCGGTCGGCGCCCAGCTCGGTGATGCGGTACTTCAGGGCCGCCAGGTCGGTCGTCGCGTACAGGAAGGCACCGTCGGATTTGCGGATGATCAGCGGGAACGGTTCCCCCTCGGGGTTGCGGAACAGCGGGGTGCCGTCGGGGGCGGTATGAAACACGCAGAGTGCTCCCTGCGACAGCTCCACGGTGATCCGGCACGGCGCGTCGGGGGGCGCGGCATGGCCGGGTCCGAAACGCTGCCGGAGTTCCGCAACCGTGCCCTCGAGCCGGTCGGCGTAGAAGCTCTCGCCTCGCTCATCCTCCCGGGTGAGCCGGACGCCCAGGCGGGCGTAGATCGGCAGGTAGTGCCGTCGCGACTCCTCGACGATGTACTGCCAGGCACGCATCGTTTCCGGATCGCGGTTGTGAAGGGCGACGACCCGCGCCCGGGCACGTTCGTGGAATTCCGGATCCTCCCGGGCGCGGGCGTTGGCCTCGCGGTAGAAGGCCTCCAGGTCGGCGATGTGCACGGACGAGGGGGCGGCGGCTGCGGCCGGAAGCTTTTCGGTCAGGTAGGCGATCAGCATGCCGAACTGCGTGCCCCAGTCGCCGACGTGGTTCTGCCGGATGACGCGATGGCCCTCGAACTCGAGGATCCGGGCGATGCTGTCGCCGATGATCGTGCTGCGCAGGTGGCCGACGTGCATCTGCTTGGCGATGTTGGGCCCGGAATAATCCACCACCACGGTCTGCGGCTCGGCGGCCGGCTCGATGCCCAGCCGGTCGTTTGCCGACGCCGCCGATACCTCGTCCAGGCGCGCGGCCATCCATTCACCGCGCAGGCGGATGTTGATGAAGCCCGGTCCGGCGATTTCCGGAGGCTCGCACATCGCCAGCGCCTCCGGCGGCAGGGCCTCGACAAGCCGCCGGGCGACCTCGCGCGGCGCGGCCGAGAGGCGCTTGGCCAGACTCATGGCCACGTTGCTCTGGTAGTCGCCGAAGCGGTCGTCTCCGGCCGGGCGGATGACCGGATCGACCTGACGGCCCTGATCGCCCATGACGGCGGTCAGCGCCTGGCGGAAGAAGGCATCGAGCAGGACGACGATCGACTTCATGAGCGGGTAATCCTCGCGCGGGTCGAAGCGATGATGCATCCGGCAGGCGGCGTCACGTCGGGTCGTTTCCAGCTCCTTCGGGTCGTTTCCCGCTCCTGCCGGTCGAGCCGGCCCGACTCCGCCGGCCGACCTGAGCCGCGCCGCGGGCGGCGATCCTAGCCGCGCGCTCGGAGGCCAACAAGCGCCTTGGCCGCACGCCGGTTCCGGGGCGGGCCGGGATGCGGCGCCCGGCAGGCTGGCGTGTATAAAGGCTTAAGCCGACAACGGTTTGTCAAACAAGCACTTGCGCGAGTCGGTGGAAGCGGTTGGCGTCGCGGAATGCCGATCGCCGGTCGGTGTCACCGGTTCCGGGGCGTATGTTGACATAAGTAGTTGTCGCTTTTAGAGTAACGGCGGCTGGAGGCTCCTTCCCGCCCGCATCCGGGCACGGTATTTCGACCAGGGAGGGTCGCGTGTTGAGGTTCCAGGCATTCGGTGAGGGCCTTGCTGAGCCACAGGACCGCCCGAGGCCTGTCGGCGTCGCCGTTTCGGTCGCAAGACGCGAGGAAACGACGGTCGGGGTCATAACCTGAGACGATGGCCACTTACAGCTACAAGGCCAAGACGCGCGCGGGGCAGCTGGTCAGCGGGGTGCTGACGGCCGAGAGCCCGCAGGTCGCCCAACGGATGCTGGACGACCGGGCGTTGTTTCCGGTGAGCATCACCGAGGGCGGGCAGGCTTCCAGAGCGGTGCTGACCGGCGGCAAGCGGCGGGTGAACCTCAAGTCGCTGTCGGCCTTCTACAGCCAGCTGGCGGACCTGCTGCGGGCCGGGGTTCCGGTGCTGCGGGCGCTGGACGTCCTCTCGCGGACGACGTCGAACGCGGTGCTGGCTGAGATTCTCAAGGAGATCCACAGCGACGTGGCCGGCGGCGAGTCGCTGGCCGACGCGATGGCCAAGCACGGCAACGCGTTCAGCGACCTGTCGATCGCGATGGTGCGTGCCGGCGAGCAGGGCGGTTTCCTGGAGGACGTGCTGCACCGGATCTCGGCCTTCATCGAGCGGCAGGACGAGCTGCGGAACAAGCTGATCGGGTCGATGATCTACCCGTGCGTGCTGCTGACCGCGGGCATCGCGGTGGTGACGGGGCTGATGGTCTTCGTGGTGCCGCGGATCCGGACGTTCCTGGACCGGGTGCCCGACAAGCCCTGGCTGACGGATGCGTTGTTCGCCTTCAGCGACCTGCTCAAGCGGCGCGGGCATTACGTGCTGGGGGCGGTGGTGATCGGGGCGCTGTTCCTGGTGCCGGTGCTGCGCAGCGACAGCGGCCGGCTGGCCTGGGACCGATGGAAGCTGCGTCTGCCGGTGCTGGGGCGGATCGTGACCATGGTGGCGATCTGCCGGTTCTGCCGGATCCTGGGGACCATGCTGCACAACGGGGTGCCGATCCTGGCCTCGCTGAAGGTATCGAAGGATTCGGCCGGCAACCGGATCCTGGCGGCGGAGATCGAGCGGGCGGCCGAGAGCGTCCAGAAGGGCGAGCCGCTGGCCCGTCCGCTGGCCGAGGGCGGGCTGTTTCCGCTGGAGATCGTCGACATGATCGCGGTGGCCGAGGAGAGCAACAACCTGGAATCGGTGCTGGTGCAAATCGCGGATTCCAACGAGGCGCGGACGGCGCGCCAGATCGACCTGGGCGTGCGGCTGCTGGAGCCGCTGATGCTGGTGGTGATGGCCTGCATGGTCCTGGTGATCGCGGTGGCGCTGCTGGTGCCGATCCTGAAGATGAGTGCGGCGGGGCACTGACCTGCCGCTAGGGCACGATCGAGGCGCCGGCCGGCATGGGCGGCGTGGAACCTTCAGCCAAGAGGAGATCTGAAATCATGTGCACAGGCAGGAACATTGCGCGGCGCCGCCGGGGCGGCTTCACCCTGATCGAGGTTCTGCTGGTGGTGGGGATCATCGCCCTGCTGGCGGCCTTCGTGGTGCCCACGTTCATGAGCACCCAGCGCGGGGCGGAGATCGACGTCGCCCGCTCGATGGTCGACAGCGGCGGCACGATCGCGACACAGCTGCAGCTGTACAGGCTCCACGTGGGGAGCTTTCCGGAGACGCTCAAGGAACTGGTCGAGAAGCCGGACGACGAAGACAAGGCCAGCAAGTGGCGCGGGCCTTACATCGACAGCGCCGACAAGCTGAAGGATCCCTGGGGCCAGGAGCTGGTCTACAAGTCGCCTGGCGAGGTGAACCAGGAAGGCTACGACCTGTGCAGCAACGGCCCGGACAAGCAGGAAGGCGGGGACGACGACATCTGCAATTACAAGAAGGAGTGATCCCGGCTTCCCGGGCGTCGGCCTGGGGTCCGGAGCGGGGCCGGGACGGGGCGGGGGTATGCGGGGCGGACGATCATGCCGGCGAAAGCCTTCACCATCCTGGAACTGCTGGTGGTCCTGGTGGTGCTGGGGCTGATCCTGGCGTTCACCTTTCCGAACCTGGACATCATCCAGCGGCAACGGGCGCTGCAGGAGTCGGCCGACGAGCTGCGCTCGCTGGTGATGATGACCCACGCGCGGGCGATGGCCGACGGCATCCGCTACCGCATCGAGTTCCCCGGCACGCCGGACCCGCTGGATCCGCGGGCGGACAGGGAGATCGACGTGCCGTGGATGACGCTCCAGCCGATCGTCAAGCGGCAGGTCGATCCGCTGATGAACCCCGAGGCCTACGGCGACGTCCACGAGCCCTGGACGGATCGGGCGTTCATGCGCGAGGGCACGCGCTGCGTGGCGGTGCTGCCCGGGCGGCCGAGCTTCGAGATCCGCCAGAACACGCCGATCGCCGGGCCGTCGATCGCCGAGGGCGACAAGACCGTCTTCGTGCCGCTGACGTTCAACCCGGACGGCACCTGCGACTGGGTGACCTTCGTGCTGACCGACCTGCCCTTTGACGTCGAGCTGGAGGCCTCGCACGCGCCGCGGATCCTCAACGTGATCGTCGACGGCCGCACCGGGCAGAGCTGGGTGCAGCGGGCGTTGCGGGCCCGGGAGGTCGAGATCATGCAGGAACACGGCGCCTCGCCGATCCTGCACATCGATTTCACCAGCCCGACCGAGATCACCGAGGACAACATCCTGGAGGTGCACATCCGGCCCGGGGGCGGATCGAGCACCGGCTCGGGCGCCGCCCCGCGGAGACGATCGGAGGGTGGATCATGAAGCCGTGGGCTTTCGGCGGTCATCGATCAGCGGCCGGCGACGTGCCGTTGCCCGCACCTGACGCCTCGGACTTCCCGCTTCCCGCTCCGCACAGCGCGCGGCCCGGCCTGATGCTTCTGGAGGTGCTGGTCTCGATGGCCCTGCTGCTGCTGGCCATGGCGGTGGTCGGGGGGCAGGTGCGATCGTCGCTCTCCGTCGCCGACACGGTGAACATCAATTCCCGGGCCGTGCTGCTGGCCGACAGCAAGATCTCGGAGGTGGCCGCCGGCGTTTTGCACCCGAAACTCGACGACGAGACGCGGGGTAACTTCGGCATCGCGTTCCCCGGCTACACCTGGCGGATGCGGGTCGAGCCCTCGGAGATCGACGACACGGCCTTTTTCGCCGTGCGGCTGGAGATCGGCTTCAATCCGCGGGCGATCCCGCTGCAGACGGCCGATCCTGCGGCCGAGATCGACTTCGAGGACGACGGCACGGTGATCGTGCACACCGTCTACCGGCTGATGCCCAGGCCCGCGGACCTGGACCTCGGACGGGATTTCGGCCTGCCGCTGGACAAGCTGCAGGACATGGCCGCCAGCTCGCCGGTGCAGGATAAAGAGGACGGTGAAGGTGAAGGCGGCGGCAGCGGTCGTCAGCAGGGCGGCATCGGTGATCCGGCGGAGCTGATCGACCTGATCATGGGGTTTCTGTCGGCTCACCCGGAGATCCTGACCGACACCGGTTCGATCAACATGGACGCGATCTCGGAGCTGCCGGCCGAGGACTTCCGGCTGGCCATGCGGATCCTGCAGCACTTCGTGGGGCGGGGCAGCGACGTCACGAAGCTTCAGCAGCAGCTGGCCGACAGCGCCCTGGGCGACGGCTGCCCGACCTGTCCTGCGACCGACAGGGGCGGCGGACGGGTGGCCACCGGTCGTGGGGATCGCGGGCGGCCGGGCGACGGCCGGGCCGGGGATCAGCGCGGTCCGTCCGGCCGGCGGGAGGGGGGGGCAACGGGCGGCCGGGCCGGGTCTTCGGGTCGTGGGGAGCATGGTCAACCCTCGGCCGGCCGCCAGGAGGGCGGCGGGCGCGGGACCGGCGTTCGCGAGACCGGCGACACGCAGGGCGGGCGTCGCGAAAGCGGCGGTCGGCAGGGCGGCGGTGCGGAGGGGGGTCGCACCGGCAATCGGGACCGGCAGGGCCGGGACCGCGATCATTCAGCGGGCGGGCGCGATGATTCGCAGCGCCCGGAGGGCTCGGGGCGGGGATCGGGAGGCCGCCAGGGCGGCGGGGGCCGAAACTCCTCCGGTGGCGGCAGGAACCGCCTGGAGGACATCGATCCGGACACCGGTCAGACACGGGAACGCTGATGGCGTTATGGAGTGTGGCCGGCGGCGGGAGTGCGGCCGGCGGCTGGGACGGCAATGGCGGCAGGTGCATACAGTCAGAGATCGACCGGAGAGGTCCGGGGGAGGCGCCGCGGCGCGCGCGGTCACCGATGCCGCGGGCTGACGCTGCTGGAGGTGCTCCTGTCGCTGGCGCTGATGATCCTGCTGTTGGGGGGGGTGTTCTACTTCTACTCGACGGTTCTGGCGGCGCGCGACGCCGGCACGCAGGCGACGCGCGAGATTCTGCTGATGCGCGGGCTGCTGCAGACGATGGCCGACGAGATCCGGCAGGCCACCGACATCGTTCCGGGGGACGGTGAGGGCTTCAAGGGCACGCAGGACCGCATCACCATCGTGCGGTACGGGCTGCCGGACGGTCAGGCGTTCGCGGAGTTCGACCCGGACATGGGCCGTCCGCCGCCGGCGCAGCTGGACTTCACGCGGGTCACGTACGAGCTGATCTGGGATCAGGAGCTGACGGACGAGAACGGCGATCCGGTCTGTCACGGCATGTGGCGGACCTTCCAGCGGACCTTCGATCCCAACCCGAAGTTCGTGCTGCGCGACGAGAACAGCGGCGGGCTGGGGGAGGACGGGCGGCCGTTGCCGGAGACGGGCATGGCCGGTCCGCCGATCGACGGCGAGCTGATCGCCCCGGAGATCAAGTACCTCAAGTTCGAGTACTTCGACGGCGCGAAGTGGCGCGACCGCTGGCAGGTGGCCTATGAGAGGGCCGGGGGGCAGACCGAGGGCCGGGCCGGTGACGGCGGCACGGGCGGGAAGGGGTCCAGCGGGGGCGGCGCGGGCGAGGCCGGCGGCGGGGATAGCTCGGGGCTGCTGGGCGGGGATAAGGACGATGCCGGCGGGTATGCCCTTCCACAGGCGGTGCGGATCACGGTGGGGCTGCGGCCGGTGCCGCCTGACGACGTGAAGTTCGACATCACCCGCCTTGACGAGGCCGAGGCCCGGAGGGAGTACCACCCGGACCGTTACACCATCGTGGTCTACCTGCAGCAGGCCGACCAGTCGCGGCTCAGTTCGCGCAAACACGGCGTGGACGACGACATGGCGATGGGCGAGATCACGGAGGGCCGGCAGTGACGGCGCCGCACGCCGATCGCACGTGTGCACCGCCGGGCGGCGGGACCGCGTCGCCACCGGGCCCGCGGGTCCGCGCGGCGGCGGTCGGCGTGTCGGCGGCATCGTCCGGCCGGCGGCCGCACGCCCGGCGCGGCATGCTGATCGTGGTGGTGCTGGTGATCATCGCGGTGTTCGTGCTGCTGGGGGTCAGTTTCGCGTACCGGATGGACGCCCAGCTCCTGAGCGTGCGGGCCATCGCCGACGGGCAGCAGGCCCGTCTGGCGGCCGAGTCAGGGCTGAACCGGGCGATTCTTCTGCTTCGCGAGCATCGCACCGAGATCGACCGCTGGTATGACAACCCCGACGATCTTCGGCGCATCCTGGTCTGGGCGCCGGACAAGCCGCGCGGCGCGGACAGCCTGGCCGACCAGGAAGCGATCCCCGGTCGGCCGGCGTGGCGGTTCAGCGTGGTGCGATCCGAGCGTGACCCGGAGCGGAACGTCACCCGGCTGCGCTACGGCATGACCGACGAGGCGGGCAAGGTGAACCTCAATACCGCCAACCGGGCCCAGCTGCTGAGGTTGTTCGACCAGATCAGGCCGGTGGGGGTGCTGCCGCAGGAGCTGGCCGACGCGTTGATCGACTGGCGGGACAGCGACGACGTGATGACGTCGGTGTACGGGGCCGAGAGCGACTATTACGCCCGCCTGGAGCCGCCCTACAAGGCGAAGAACCGGGCCCTGGAGACGGTGGAAGAGCTGCTGATGGTCAAGAACTTCAGCGGCCGGATCCTCTACGGGGAGGACTACAACCGCAACGGCCATCTGGACGCCAATGAGGACGACGGGGAGGAGGGCGCCTTCCCGCCGGACGACGGCGACGGCAAACTGGACCAGGGGCTGCTGCCGTTCGTTACCGTGTACTCGTGGGACTGGAACTCGGCCAACGACAACAAGGTGCGGCTGGACATCAACGCGGTGCAGTTCGAGCAGCTGCTGGACGGCTGCGCGTCGTGCGATCCGCGGTTCAAGATCTTCTTCGAGCCGGTGCTGGCGGAGCTGGACGAGGATACCATCGCTTTCATCGCCGAGGCGCAGAAGCGCGGCCACAAGTTCCGCTCCATCGGCGAGATCTGGGGTCTGCAGGTCGACGAGAATGGCCGGACGAACTACGACGAGGCCTGGAAGGCGTATGCCGCGGAGATGAAGCGGTCCGGGGCGGTGGCCGAGGAGGACGCGCTGATCAATCCGGAGCCCGCCGATGAAGGGCCGGGGCGGCCCGGCGACGGATCCACCGGTCAGGAGGGGGAGAGTGGGGGTCGGGCCGACCGCCAGACGGGCGAGAGCGGCGACCGGCAGCCCGACGGGCGCGGACGGGACGCACAGGGAGGCCGGGATCTGGGCGGTGAACCGGAGCCCGGGCGTTCGGGTGACGCGCCCGGACGCGGCCGCGGGGCGCGGGGTCGTGATGACCGTCAGAGCAGGGACAGTGGCCCGGGCCGCGGAGCCCGTGACCGCGAAGACCGCGAGGATCGCCGGGATCGTGAGGCGGCACCGGGCCGGCGGCCGGGTTCCGACCGGCGCGAGGCCGACCAGGAGCCCGACAAGCAGCAGCGGCGGCGGCAGGCGGTTGAAGACGAGGAGGAAGAGGAAACCGAGCCTGAGGCCGGCGAACAGCCGCCGGGAGGCGGTGATCCGCCCGACGACGGCGTTTCCGGTGAGAGCGATCAGCCGGCGGAGAACGAGTCGCAGGACGGCCTCCAGAAGCAAGAGCAGTCCGAGGACGAGGGCGACGGGCGGAAATCCGCGACCGGATCGGGCGAGGAGGAGCCGCCGGAGGACGGGGAGGAGGACGCCTGGGACCCGGCCACGTCGATCACCAGCCCGGTGGGGCCCGACCAGATGCGGGTGCTGCTGGACCGGTTGACGGTGGAGCGGGGGTCGGTTCTGCTGGGCAAGATCAACGTCAATACGGCTCCGCGGACGGTGCTGATGTCGATTCCGGGGCTCAGTGAGCAGGACGTGGAGTCGATCCTGTCCAAGCGCGAGCAGGTTCCAGCGGCGGAGAAGGCGACAACGGCGTGGCTTGTTACCTCCGGGGCCCTGAAGCCGGAGGTGTTTGCGGTGGTTTCCAACAGGCTGACGGCCAGGTCGATCCAGTTTAAGATCGAGGCGATCGGTTTCGCCGACCATGTGCGGACGGCGCGGCGGATCGAGGCGGTGGTGGAGATGCGCGGTCACACCGCCCAGTTCCGGTACTATCGGGACCTGACCCCCCTGGGAATCGGCTTCCCGGTCTGGGACGACAAGGAGATCGATACCTTTGCGTATCAGCCTTAGCGATCGCGAGATTGTGTGCATCGACTGGGACGAGCGGTCCCTGCGGCTGGTCGCGGCGGAGGTCGCGCGCGGCGCGGTGCGGGTCCGCGCGGCCGCCCATGTGCCGATCGAGCCGGAGGTGAACGTGCGCGAGCCGGCGGCGCTGGGCGGCTTCCTCCGTCGTTCGATGGCGGCCAACCGGATCCGGGGTCGCCGGGCGATGGTGGACATCGCCCGCCATGAGGTGGTCCTGAACCGGATGGCGCTGCCGCCGGGTACCACCGACGAGCTGGCGGCGATGGTGCACATGCAGATCGGCAAGGAGCTGCCGTTCGCGAAGGACCAGGCGGTGATCGACTTCGCGCTGCCGGCGCGACCCTCGGCGGACGGGATGCTGGAGGTATGGGTGGCGGCGGTGCGCTCCAGCGCGGTGCAGTACTACCGCCAGGTGATCGAGGCGGCGGGCCTGAGGCTCGAGCGGCTGGGGCTCAGGCCGTTCGCCAACGCCTGCGGTCTGCGGGTCGGCGGGGAGCTTCCCGGGCGGACGCTGATGATCGACATCGGCCCGTCGGTGACCGAGATCGGGGTGCTGCGCGACGGGCATCTGGCGTATTCGCGTTCGGCGGCGGTGGCGGTGCCGCCGGCGGGGTTGTGGTCCGGCGGGGAGGCGCCGAGTCCGCCGGCCCGCGGCGACAGCACGATTCCGCTCTCGGACGAGATGGCGACGCGCCCCAGGCCGCTGGACGTGCTGCTGGTCGAGGTCAACCGGACGATCGCCGCGTACCGGGCGACGGACCTGGGGGCGACGATCGACCGGATCGTCCTGGCTGGCACGGTCGGGGTGGACGAGTCGGTGGCCCGGGCGTTCGAGAATCGGTTCGGAGCCCCCGCAGGGCTGTATGAAGTGCCCGAGTCGCTCCGCTGGCGGGGAGCGGGCGTTCCGATCGTGGCCTTCTCGGCGGTGATCGGCCTGGCGGCCGCCAGCACGGCGGATCCGCGGCAGCACTTCGACTTCAGCCACCCGAAGGAGCCGGAGGCCGAGCGCCGCGAGCGGATCCGCAAGCGACCCCTGGTGGCGGTGGTGGCGGGGCTGTTCATCGCCGCCGGGGCGGTTGCGGCTTGGCAGCCCTTCGCCCTGCGAAAGGCTGAGCTGGCCCGGCTGAACGCTCAGATCAGGCTGCTGAACGAGGACGAGGCGGCCCGCAAGGACATGCTCAGGAAGGTCGCGGAGCTCAAGGACTGGCAGAAGCGGAACATCTCATGGCTGGACATGCTGCTGGCGCTGTCGGAGGCTCTGCCGTCCAACGAGCAGAGCCACCTGACGGAGCTGGAGTTCTACGACACCGGTCGGGCGGTGGCCAGGCTGGTGGCCCTGGACCAGCGGGTGGTGACCGGGCTGGTGGAGGCGATCAACCGCGTGAAGACGCCCGGGGGCGAGCCGATGTTCCGGGCGGCCGCGGGCAGCAAGGCCGGGCCGAGCCGCGACGAGAAGTACGTGGTCAGCGACGAGGTGGTGATCGAGATTCCGTCGATGGTGCCCAAAAAGAAGGGCAAGTGAGGCTTCCGGCAGAACGCGAGGGGCCGCGCGCGGGGCAGAGAAACGGCCCGCGGTCGCCTGATTGCAGGTGAGATGGCATGAACGTTCGCGAACGGATCCCGGCGATCGTGGTCGGTGCCGTGCTCGGCCTGCTGGCGGTGCGCGCGGTGGTGCTGGCCTACACGTCGGCGCTGGGGGCGATGGGCGACCGGATCGAGCGGGCCCGCAAGGAGATCGCGCGGATCAAGCTGGAGAAGGAGGAGGCCCGGCTGGGCATGGAGTCGTGGATCGAGGCCGGGCTGCAGACCTTTTCGATGCAGGAGAATGAGGCCCGCACGCTGCTGCGCGACGAGCTGCACCGGCTGAGCGCCCAAACGGGCCTGGAGGAGGTCGTCGTGGGGCTGCTGCCCTCCCGTCCGCTGGGCAAGTCGGGCACGCGTCTGATCTCGGGTAAGATCCAGGCGGCCGGTCCGTTGGAGAACCTGCTGCAGTTCCTGTTCTCGTTGCAGAACCAGGCGTACGCCGTCCGCGTGCGGAAGCTGGAACTGGCGATTCCTTCGGGCCGGGACGTGCCCAAGGGCCGGCTGGCACTCAGCGCCGAGGTCGAGACGCTGGTCCTGCCGCCGGCCCTGATGGTCAAGGCGGTGAACACGGTGAACCTGGACGAGGATCCGCCGCGGATGGTCCGGCGGACCGCCCTGGCGGAGTTCACGGGTTACCAGTCGATCCTGGACAAGAAGCTGTTCCAGGCGTGGGAGCCGCCGATTCCGCCGCCGTCGAAGGTAGCCGGAGCGCAGCCGCCTCCGGACGCGATGAACGTCGCGGTGAACACGGTGCTGCGGTGGGCGCCGAGCCAGTATGCGACGGGCTACCGGGTGTTCTTCGGGCAGGATCCGTCCGAGCTCGCGGAGCACGAGGTGGCGACGGTGACCTGGAGGCCGCCGGCGTTGGAGAGATCGACGCACTACTACTGGCGGGTGGACGCAGTCAACGAGCAGGGCAGGACCGAGGGCGACCTGTGGTCGTTCACCACCGCCGCGGGCGACCAGCCCCCGCCTCCGCCCCCGCCGGTGGTCAGGGGGCCGCCGCCGGATGCGGCGATGGTGCTCAGCCGGGTATTGAGTTCGCCGCTGGGGCAGCAGGCGGTGCTGGACAACCCCGCCAATCGGGCGGAGGTCCGGCGTGTGGAGGTCGGCGGGGAGTTGTACGGCGGCACGCTGGTTTTCGTGCATCCGACCGGCGTGGTGAGCGAGGCGGAGGGGCAGCGGCGGTTCCACCCGCTGGGGCAGCCCCTGCAGAGCGCCCGGCCGCTGACGGCGACCGAACAGCCGGAGGTTTACGACCTGGTGACGAAACTGGCGGATCGCGCGGCGGGTATAAAGTGAGCTTCGAGACCCCACGCCGCGCCCCGGCCGAGGGGCGCTGTGCGGACGACCGGTCCGGCGCAGTGGCGGTGGCGGTGGCGCGGGTCGGGGACGCAGCGGGTGGGTGGCACGCAGGCGGTACGCCGGTGATACCGCGGAGGTTGGCGATTCATGTTTGGAACACGACGAACAATGTGGCGGCCGGCGTCGGTTGCGGCGGCATTGATGATCGGCGCGGCGAGCTGGACGTCGGTCCTGGCCGGGTCGGGGCAGGAGGCTGGCGACGATGAAGCCCGCATCGAGCGGTTGCGCGGCGATTTCGAGAACGACTGGGCCAAAGGCGAGGTCCTGGCCGAGGCCGGGGAGGCGGAGTCGATCGTGACGGATGATTCCGCGGGGGCGACGACGCAGCCGGCCGACCAGCACTTCGGCCAGCGGATGCGTTCGTTGCGCGAGCGGATCGAAGAGCGGCGGCGTCAGGCCGGGCGCGGGTGGGCCAATGTGGCGACGCAGCCGGCGGGCAGCCCCGTGCCCGCTCCCGCGCCTGCCCCTCCGCACGCTCCGGCGGCGACGCAGCCGGTCCCGCCGCCCGAGCCGTCGCATGCCGCCGGGACCGGCGATCCGGGGATGAAGCTGGATGCCGAGCGTTTGCCGGACGTCAGTCCCGAGGAACTGGAGGCTCAGAAGCTTCGGGCGATCGAGGCCCACCATGAGGCCTATCGGCTTCCTCCCGGGGTGGAGGTCGAGGCCCAGGGGGCGGAGCCGGCCGAGCCGGCCGAGCCGTCGTCGCCGGCGACGCAGCCGGCACCGGAGCCGGTGAACGGGCCCGCGCCGGTTCCGGTTCTGCAGGGGGTGCCCCATGCGGCGCCGGTGGCTCCCGGCCGGCCGGGTCAGCCGATCCAGCCGGGCCAACCGCAGCCGCCGGCGGGTCTGACGGCCTCGCCGCAGGCGGTTCCGGCGAATCTGGTGAATCCCGCGACCGGGCTTCCGGACACCAAACAGCAGCCGGGCTGGTGGAAGCTGCCGCCGGAGGAGCGGCCCTACTTTTTCGCCTGGAAGGACGTTCCGCTGGAGAAGGCCTGCCAGGACATCGCGGAGATGTCGGGTCTGACGCTGATCGGGCTGACGGGCACGGACGCGAGTCTCAAGACGCAGCCGGTCACGTTCCAGAGCGTCAAGATCATGACGTTCGACGAGGCCCTGGCGACGTTCAACTCGATTCTGGCCGAGCCGGGGCTGAGCCTGTGGATGATCCGGCGGGAGGGTTACCTGCAGGTGCGGGCGATGACCGACTGGTACCGGCACATTCCGCCGGAGCGGATGTTCAAGTCGCTGGAGGCCTACCGGGCGGCGGCGCTGCCGCCCTGGGAGATCGCGTCGCTGGTATACGCGCCGAAGGAGGCGATGCCGGAGATGCTGGCCGCCCGGGCGATGGACACCATTCCGGACAACACCGTGCGGCTGACGGTGATTCCCGACACCAACCTGATCGAGATCAAGGGTTTCGTGCAGTACATCGAGCGGACGCTGGATTTCGTCATCGGCAACGACGTGCCTCCCGACGACGGGCGGGTGCTGCAGGTGTATGAGCTGAAGTACGCCGCTCCGGAGGACGCGACGGAGCTGCTGAACAACCTGCTTCCGCGTTCCTCGGGTGTTCCGACGGTCAGCCCGCCGCGGCCGATGCCCGCGCCGCGTCCGCGTCCGGGCCAGCCGCCGCAGCCGGCACCGGTGCCGGAGGTTTCGATCAGCGGGCCGGGCACCTCCGACCAGGTCGAGATCCAGCAGGACATGCGCCAGAACCGGCTGATGATCAAGGCCACTCCGGCCAAGCACCGGGTGGTGAAGGAGTACCTGGAGACCTACATCGACGTGCCGCTGGTCGAGGGCATGAAGACGGAGGTGATCACGCTCAAGTACACGGATCCCAACGAGGTGGTCGAGCTGATCCGGCCGATGCTGGGCCGGGTGGAGATCTATCAGCCGCCGCCGCCGCCGCAGCGCCAGCCGCGACCGGGCGAGCCGCAGCAGCCGCAGCAGCCTCCGCAGATGCCCCCGCCGGTGACGATCACGAAGGGCAGCACGGCGGTGATGACGCCGCTGACCAGCTCGCCGAGCTTCCTGGTGAAGGCCAACGCGGACGAGATGGCCAAGATCAAGCAGCTGGTGGAGATGCTGGACGTGCCCTCGGAGGAGAGCAAGTTCAAGCTGGTCCGGCTGAAGCATGCCAGCGCCGCGACGGTCGCGCAGACGCTGACCGAGATCCTGGGCTCGCGGACCTCGCGGTTCCGGGCGCAGGCGGGGCTGCCGCAGACCGCCTTCCGGGCGGTGGCGGACACCGGCGACGACCGGAGCATCGTGCTGACGGGCTCGCGGCAGGATCTGGAGGACGCCGACAAGCTGATCAAGGAGCTGGACATCGACACGGAGGCGGACGCCAACACTCACCTGGTCCACCTCAAGAATTCCACGCCCTCGACGCTGGCCCAGATGCTCTCCACGCGTTTCTCGAAGGACGGCGGCGGGGGCGGCTACGGCTACGGGCGGCGGGGCTACTACTCCTCGTACGGCGGGTCCTCGGGCGGCCTGCCGCAGTTCATCCCCGACGATGAATCCAAGACGCTGCTCGTGACGTGCCGGGACGGCATGTGGGAGGACATCGGCCGGCTGATCCGGGAGATCGACGAGGGCAGCGAGGTGGCCAAGTCCTCGAAGGTCTACCGCCTCAAGCACGCCGAGCCGTCCTCGGTGGTCTCGATTCTTCAGGAAGCCACCTCCGGGGGCGGGCGACGCTGGGGGGACCCGTCGGCCCCGCAGTTCGGCTACGACTACAACGGCGATTCGATGGTGGTGACGGCCAACGAGAACGATCACCGCAAGATCGCCGAGCTGATCGCGGAGCTGGACAGCCCCGGTCCGGCCGGCGAGGCGGAGTTCCGGGCGATCGAACTGAAGCACGCCGACGCCGAGTACGTGGCCGAGAAGATCCAGGAGCTGCTGGGCGGCGGCGGCGGGGGGTACGGAGGCTATCGCGGCCGGCGGTCGTACTACGGAGGCGGAGGCGATTCCGGGAACGTGGTGGTCGCCGAGCGGGTCAGCAACCGCGTGCTGATCAAGTGCACGGCCGAGGATTTCAAGCGCGCCGAGGAGCTGGCGGCCCGGATCGACAAGGACTACGAGGCCAAGACCTCGATCCGCAAGACCTTCGTGCTGACGCATGCCCAGCCCTGGGAGGTCCGGCAGATCCTGGAGACGGTGTTCGAGCAGCGGACCGGGCGGTCGGTGGGCTACCGCAGCTACTACGGCGGCGGGGGCTCCTCGGCGGGTCCGGAGGGCATCACCATCTCGGAGATCAGCGGCGGGCTGATCGTGCAGGCTCCCGGGGACAAGATGGCCGAGATCGAGGCCTTCATCGCCGAGCTGGACACCGAGCGCGGCGCGGGCATCGAGATGCGCACCTACCGGGTGAAGGGCGCCGACTATCGGGGCACCTCGGAGATCGCCCGCAGCCTGCAGGAGCTGTACGAGGCGGGCCAGGGTCAGGCCCCGTCGGCCGGTGGATACGGGCGCGGCGCGGCCCGCCCGGACGTGCGCTTCATCGGGCAGTACAACAGCGACCTGCTGTTCGTCGCCGCGCCGGCCTCGAAGATGGAGGAAGTGGACCGTCAGGTGAAGCAGGTCCTGGAGGCCCGACAGGCGGCCGACCTGACCATGACCATCCGCCACTTCGAGGTGCGGCAGGCCAGGCCGGCGGACGTGGCGGACATGGTGGAGCCGATCCTGGAGACCAAGTACCGGGAGCTGGCCGAGCAGGGTGGGGGCGGCGGCTATTCCCGCTGGGGCAATGAGCCGCGGGTCACGGCTCACCGCACGGCCAACCGGCTGATGGTCATGGCTCCCGAGCCGCTGATGGCGGTAGCCGAGGAGCTGATCCGCGAGTTCGATCAGCCGCCGACGCCTTCGACGACGCGGATTGTGGCTCTGACGAAGGCCAAGGCCGACGAGATCGCGCCGATCGTGGAGGAGCAGGTCCGCTCGCGCGCGGGCTCATCGGGCGGGCGGTCGCGAAGGTACTCGCGGTGGAGCTACTACTCGGGGATGGACAGTTCCGGCTCCCCGGACGCCACGGAGGTGTCGGTGACCGCGGTGGAGTCGAGCAACTCGGTGATCATCCGCGGGCCGGAGGACAAGGTCCACGAGGCCGAGCAGCTCGTCCGGACGCTGGACGGCAGCGCCCGGCCGGAGGGCATGTTCAAGGTCTACAAGCTCCAGTACGCCGACCTCTACGAGGTCTCGGGGATGATCGAGGACATCGTCGGCGGCGGAAGAAGCACGTCGTTCGGGTCCTCCTCGGGATCGCGCGGCGGCGGGGGCGGCGGCGGGTCGCTGATGGTCAAGACCGACTACCAGAGCAACCAGATCATCGTGGCCGCGCCGGCGGAGAAGTTCCCGGTGGTCGAGCAGATCGTCGGGCAGATGGAGGAGATCGCCCGCGAGAAGAAGTCGGATCCGTCGACGGCCGGAAACGGCGGCACGGTCATCGGCCAGACCAAGTACGGCACGACCAAGCTGTACGACGTTCGGCAGCCGGCCAAGGAGGTGGCGGAATACCTGGACAAGGCCCTGTACGCCCTGCTGGGGTGGGACGCGCCGTACGTCAAGAGCTTCCCGTACACCAACCAGATCATCGTCACCGGCGAGCCGAAGCAGTTCGGGCTGGTGGAGGACATGCTCAGGAAGTACGAGCAGAATCCGCCGCCGGTCAAGACGACGGTGCGGGTCTACCGGGTGACCGATCCGGGCAAGGTGGTGTCGCAATTCCAGCGTTTCGCGTCGCCGTCGCTGGCCCAGCAGATCAACGTCCGGCCGATTCCGCGGCTGGGAGGCAAGGCCGACCCGATGGCCCTGCTGGAGCAGCGGGAGGTGGGGATGTTCGTGTCCGAGCAGGCGGCGACGGCCCCGTCGCCGTATGTGCCGGACGGCGAGCTGGGCCGGTTGCGGGCGGCGGTGTCGTCGCTGGGGTGCCTGCAGGTTTCGGAGGCGTCTCCGCCGACCCAGCCGGCGGGGGACGGGTCGCCGGGGCAGCCTTCGGCGGCGACCCAGCCGGCTGAACCGGGCTCCGCCCAGCCGGCGGCGCAGGAATCGCCGGCCACGCAGCCGGCCGGGACACCGGAGCCGGTCCCCGCGCTGGAGGCGGCCGCGCCGGCGGCTCAGCCGGTGCCGGTGCCGGTTGCCGAGTCGCCGGCGACTCCGCCGGCCGGACCTGCCGCGGTCGCGGCTCCGGCACCGGTATCGTCGGCGGAGCCTTCCGCCGGATCGTCGGTGAACCAGCCGGCCGCTACCGAGCCGCCGGTGAGCCGCGAGCAGTTCACCTACAACCAGCTGCTGGAGGCCGCCGGCGAGGCCAGGCTCTCGGATGTCGCCCAGATCCGTTACGACGAGGAAGGCGGCTACATCTTCATCATCGGGCGCGAGTCCCAGCTCGACGAGATCAAGGAGCTAATGGACCTGACCATCAAGGAGATGGAGAAGATCGAGGACACCACCAAGACGGAGTTCAAGGTGGTCCGGGTCGAGCACGTGGACGTGAACGTGGCCGCGGCGATCCTCGAGCAGATGTTCAATGATCAGCAGCCGGCCCGGCCCGGAGCCCACGGTCCCCAGGCCGCCCAGCTGCGGGCCCGGCAGCAGGCCAAGGCCAAGGAAGGCCAGAAGAAGCCCGGCGAGGAGGAGGGCGAAGAGGGCGGCGCGTCGCGGCGCCGCGAGGAGGAGGAGGAACAGCAGAAGGCGGAGCAGGAGGCGGCGGCCCAGGCCGCGGCCGGCCAGCGGATCAAGGTGATGCCGGATCCGCGGACGCGGACGCTGATCATCCGGGCGGCTCCGGAGATGTTTCCGGCGATCGCCGAGCTGCTGCTGAAGATCGACCGGCCCAGCGATCGTCCGCCGGTGGACATCCGCATCTTCCAGCTGCAGAAGCTGAACGCCTACGAGGTCGAGCAGGCGATCAAGGCGATCCTGAAGATCCGCGATCCCAACGCGATGCGCGGCCAGTTCACGGGCGCCCGGTTGCGCGGGGCGGGGGGGACGTTCGACCAGCAGTCGATGATGATCGAGCAGCTTCAGCAGCAGATGCTGGAGCTGCAGATGGCGGATTTCATGGAAGCCCAGGCCGCCGCCCAGGCTCAGGGCCAGCCGGGGCCGGAGGGGCAGACTCCCGGGGCCCAGGCGGGCAAGCTGGCGTTGAACCCCGCCAAGGACATCACCATCACGTCGGACGCGACGACGAACAGCATCATCGTTTCGGCGCCTGAAGACGGGATGCAGCTGGTCAAGAAGCTGATCGATCAGCTGGAGGGGGTGGAGATCCCGCTGCAGATCCGCACCTTCAGCGTGAAGTACGGCGATGCCGAGAAGCTGGCGGGTGAACTGGAGAAGGTTTTCCAGAGCACCGGCGGCCGGCGGGCCCGCGGCGGGGAGGCGGGGGGCGAGGGCATCACGCCCTCTCGTGTGGGGGGGGACATCCGGATCAGCGCCGACGCGCGGACCAACACGATCGTGATCCGGGCGCTGGAGCCGGACATGGCCAAGGTGGAGCCGATCCTGAAGGAGCTGGACGTGCCGCTGGGCGACCAGCGGGTGCAGCTCTACCCGGTAGACCACGGTTCGGCGACGGCGATGGCCGAGACGCTGACGGGGATCTTCACCAAGGAGGAGGACGCGAAGGGCTCGCGTGCGGTGAGCATCAAGGGCGATGCGGACACCAACTCGCTGCTCGTCTGGGCCCCCGAGGACAAGCAGATGATCATCGCCGCGAAGATCCGGGAGCTGGATCAGCGCGTGGGGGCGACGGTGGTGCCACGGCGGCTGCAGCTGTCGGGCGTGGCCAGCGCCTCGGACATCGCCGAGAAGCTCACCGAGATCTTCGCGCCCAAGGGCGCCGGGCGAAAGGGGCCGCGGCAGGTGACCATCACCGGCGACGACAACAGCGCGACGCTGTTCGTGACCGCCCCGGACGAGCTTTTCAAACAGATCCAGGAAGTCGCGCAGATGCTGGACACGCCGAGCAAGCAGGAGATCCGGGTGTTTAGGCTTCGGCATGCCACGGCGTCGGACGTGTACACGCAGTTCAAGGACCTGATGGGGCAGGCGCTGGTCCAGCTCCGCGGCAAGGGCGGCATGCCGGACGTTTTCGCCGCCACGCCGGACGCCCGGACCAACGCGCTGATCGTGACGGGGACGCCGGCGGTGTTCCTGGCGGTGGAGAAGGTCCTGGCCGACATCGATGTGCCGCCCAGCGACACCACCGAGGTGATGGTGGCGATGTTCGGGCTGAGCAACGGCAGCGCCGCGTCGGTGGCCTCGACGATCAACGGCCTGTACGCGGGCCAGACCTTCCCCGGAGGGGTGAAGCCGCCGCACGCGGTGGCCGAGCCGATCTCCAACTGCGTTTACGTCTACGGCACCAAGCAGCAGATCCAGCAGATCAAGGCCTCGGTGATCGATCCGCTGCAGACCCAGCTCGGGCCGCTGGCGACGGCGATCAAGGAGTACACCATTCCGGTGCGGCATGCCAAGGTCGAGGAGGTGGCCGCCCAGATCCAGCAGTGGTTTGCCTCCCGGACGGCCAACCTCAAGGCCGCCGGCTACGCGTCGCTGGCGCCGGCGGAGACGGCGGTGGCGGTGCTGGCCGACCCGGCCACCAAGCAGCTGTTCGTCAGCTGCAGCGAGGCCAACAAGGCCAAGATCGACGAGCTGATGGCGATGTTCGACACGCCGCAGGTCGCCGGGACGGACCTGCAGATCAAGGTCCGGCCGCTGAAGTTCGCGGTTCCGGACTACGTCGCCCAGGTGATCCGGAACCAGTTCGCCAAGACCGGCGCGGTGCCGGAGCGGGACCGGGTGACGGTGGATGTGGAGTACTCCTCCAACGCCCTGGTGATCAAGGCCAGCCCGGAGAACCACGAGAAGGTCGAGGCCCTGATCGCGGAGATCGACACCGGCGAGGCCAGCCGGATGGCGGCGCCGGAGCGGATTCAGGTCCAGAATGTGCGAGCCTCGGATCTGGCGGCAACGCTGACCACGATGATCGCCAAGACGATGAAGCCCGACCGGCGCACGGGGGCGTATCCGGTGACGGTGACTGCGGACGACACCTCCAACTCGCTGCTCCTGACCGGCATGACCGCGCAGATCGAGGACATCCGAAAGCTCATTCCGCAGCTGGACAGCCGTCCGGCGGAGGACCCGCGGGAGGTCCGGCCCTACGTTCTGCAGTTCGCGGACCTGGCCTCGACGCAGAACATGCTGGCGGCCAGGTTCAAGGGGCAGGAGAAGCTGGCCCTGAAGGACCAGGTGACGACGGCGCTGGACTACACGCTCGGGGCGGTGGTGGTGACTGCCTCTCCGGAGAACCACGCCGAGGTCGC
>CALLOB010000088.1 GCA_938005315.1 uncultured Phycisphaerae bacterium | reverse complement strand
CCGGTGACCATCGAGGAGGGGTGCGAGGTCCACCCCTTCACCCGCGTCGAGGGGCCGTGCTACCTGGGAGCAGGCTCGATCCTGCTGGGGGCCAAGGTCCGCGAGGGCTGCAGCATCGGCCCGATGTGCCGGATCGGCGGCGAGGTCGAGGAGAGCGTGATCCACGGCTACTCCAACAAGTACCACGACGGCTTCCTGGGGCACGCCTACGTGGGGCAGTGGGTCAACCTGGGGGCCCTGACGACCAACAGCGACCTGAAGAACGACTACACCAGCGTGAGCGTGTTCATGAACGGCAAGCCGGTGGACACCGGCTCGACCAAGGTCGGCAGCTTCATCGGCGACCACGTCAAGACCAGCATCGGCACGCTGCTGAACACCGGGTCGGTGATCGGAACGGGGGCGATCGCGGTGGCCACCGGCGAGCCGTTGCCCAAGTACATCCCGCCCTTCGCGTGGATGCTCAACGGCGCGATCACCAAGGGCTTCGGCCTCAACCCGCTGATCGTCACCGCCCGCACGGCCATGGGCCGGCGGAAGGTGCAGATGTCGGCGGCCGAGGAGAGCCTGCTGCGCAGGCTGTACGAGCTGACCGCCGCGGACCGCGACCACCACGTGCGCCGCGCCCGCCAGGCGATGGCGGCGCGGTCATCCTGACCGCCGGAACGCCGGCCGGACCGGCCCGCGGAAGCCTGACGCCGCCGGAGGGCGGCCTGACGGACCCGACCAGTCAACGGAGAGGCGACATGAGCAGGACGGATGCGACGGCGGCGTGCGCGACCACCCGGGAGGGACCGGCCGGGCTGGAGGCCATCTTCTGCCCGAAGTCGATCGCGGTGCTGGGGGTGACCAACTCGCCGGGCACGGTGCCGCACGACATCTTCGTGAACCTGCTGGACAGCCGGTTCAACGGCGTGGTCTACCCCGTGGCCCCCCGCAAACGCCACATCGCCGGGGTGCGGGCCTACGACTACGTGCTGGACATCCCCGACCCGGTGGACCTGGCGATCCTCGTCTTCCCCGGCAACGTCTGCGAAATGGCCCTCAAACAGTGCGTCCAGAAAGGCGTCCGCGGGGCGATCATCATCTCGGCGGGCTTCCGCGAAGTGGGGCCCGAGGGCCTGGCCCGCGAACAGCGGGTCTGCGCGATCGCCGCCGAGGCCGGCATGCGCGTGATCGGGCCGAACTGCCTGGGCGTGATCAACACCCGGCCCGACGTGCGGCTCAACGCCAGCTTCGCCCGGGCGATGCCGGCCGCGGGAAAAATCGCCTTCCTCTCGCAGAGCGGGGCGCTGTGCACCGCGGTGCTGGACTATGCCGCCGGCAAGAACATCGGCTTCTCCAAGTTCGTCAGCCTGGGCAACAAGGCCGACGTCGACGAGGTCGATCTGCTGCGGTATCTGGCCGAGGACCCCGAAACGTCGGTCATCCTGATGTACCTCGAGTCGATCAGCCGCGGCCGGGCGCTGATGCAGGCCGCCCGCGAGATCACCGCCGCAGGGGCCGGGGCCAAGCCGATCCTGGCGATCAAGAGCGGCCGGACCGCCGCCGGCGCCGCCGCCGCCCGGTCGCACACCGGGGCCCTGGCCGGCAGCGCCGAGGTGGCGGACGGGGTGTTCGAGCAGTCGGGCATCATCCGCTGCCGCTCCATCGAGGAGATGTTCAACACCGCCCAGCTGCTGGCCTACCAGCCGTTGCCGAAGGACGACCGGATCGCGATCGTGACCAACGCCGGCGGCCCCGGGGTCATGGCCACCGACGCCGCCGTGGCCAACGGGCTGCGCCTGGCGGCCTTCGCGCCGGCCACCACCGCGAAACTCAGGAAGGCCCTGCCGGCGGCGGCGAACATCAAGAACCCGGTGGATGTCATCGGCGACGCCCGCGCGGACCGTTACGCGGCCGCCCTGGACGCGGTCTTCGCCGACGAGAGCGTCGACCAGGTGCTCGTCATCCTCACGCCCCAGTCGATGACCGACATCACCGCCATCGCCCGCACGATCTGCGAAATCCGCGACCGCTACCGCGATTCGGGCAAGGCCCTGGTCTGCTCGTTCATGGGGGCCAGGGACGTGGCCGAAGGCATCGAGATCCTCCAGCGCCACGGCATCCCCCACTACATCCTGCCGGAGTGGGCGGCCGACGCCATGGCCCACACGGTACGCTACCGCCGCTGGATGAACCGCGAAGTCACCGGGTTCAGAACCTTCGAGGTGGACCGGGCCAGGGCGGCACAGGTGATCGACGCCTCGCCGGAAGGCTATCTGCTGGAAACCCAGGCCCTGGAGGTCCTAGCGGCTTACGGCTTCCCCGTGGTGCCGTGGAGCCTGGCGACCACCGCGGATGAGGCCGTGGCGGCCGCGGAGAAGATCGGTTATCCGGTCGTTCTGCGGGCGGTTTCCCCGGCGGTGGTGCACAAGTTCGAGATGAAGGCCGTGGTGCTGAACCTGCCGGACGCCGGGGCGGTGCGCGACGCCTTCGGGGCGATGCGCGACCGGCTGCTCAAGACCATCCGGGCCGAGGATCTGGCCGGAATCCTGGTGCGCCGGATGATCCCGGCGGGCAAGGAAGTCATCCTCGGGATCAACCGCGACCCGATCTTCGGGCACATCATCATGTTCGGCCTGGGGGGCATCTACGTCGAGGCCCTGAAGGACGTGACCTTCCGGGTGGTGCCGATCCGGGAGTCGGCGGCCGGCAAGATGGTGCGCGAACTGCGCACGCTGTCGCTGCTGCAGGGCGTCCGGGGCGAACCGCCGAGCGATATCCCGGCGATCGAGGAGGCGCTGCTGCGGCTGTCCCAGCTGGCCGGCGACTTCCCGCGGATCGCGGAGCTGGACATCAACCCGCTGATCGTGCACCCGGCAGGCGAAGGCTGCCACGTCGCGGATATCCGTATCCGCCTGGCGCCGCCCGGGTGACGGCGGCGCGGCGACAACCGTTGGATCAATGCCCAGACGGACCCGCGTCCGTCGCAGACGAGAGGACCAGGCGACATGGCTGACCCGCAAGTGCTGGAACGCGTCAAGAAGGTCATCGGCCGGGTGCTGGGGCTGGACCCCGCCGAGATCAAACCCACCGACCACTTCATCTTCGACCTGGGCGCGGAGTCCTCCCAGAGCGTCGAACTGGTCATGGGCTTCGAGGCCGAGTTCGGCATCGAGATGGACCAGGAGAAAGCCCTGGCCGTCCAGTCGGTCGAGGCGGCCGCGGATTTCATCGCCGGGTACCTCAAGGGCAGGTAGCCGCCGGCGCCCCGGACACCTGCCGACCCCTGCCACAGGCCGCCGACGGGGACAGACGGGCAAGGAGGCGCCGCGCCAGTCCGATAATATCCCCGCCCCCGGCCCGGCTGCCCGCCTTGCGGCGCGCGGGTCGGATGCTCAACGCCCCGCCGGCCGAATCGGAGGCCCGAAGGGCCCGTTCACTTCATCACCGCTGCCGACCCGCCGATAACCTTGATAGCCCCGCGGTTCATCCGCGGCGCCGGGCGGCGGTCGGCCGGCGGACCCCGCCGGGCCGGCGAACGCACGCCGCGGCTGGGAGTTGTGCCATGGACCCACAGGAAACGATGCGGGCGAACCGGACCGTCCAGTTCCAGGCCGGCTCTGCGTCAACGCCGGTCGCCGGCGACGCGCAGCCCGCCCGGACGCGCCGCGCGTTCATGAACGTCACCGCCCGCAGGCTGGCCTACACCGCCCCGCTGGTCCTGCTGTTTCACCCGCAGCGGGCGTGCGCTTCCGGCGGCAGTCAGATCACCCCCTGAGTTTCCGGTGGAGAGGTGCTCTCGAGCATGGATGCTTCGGCTGCGGACGTCAGGCCCAGCGCAATGCCCCGCGCGCGCGGCTCCATGCGCTTCCGGGTGTTCGACGGCGAGGCGGTCATTTACGACAACGCCCACCACGCCATGCACTACCTGAACACGACCGCGACCCTGATCTGGCAATGCTGCGACGGCGCCTCGCCCGTCGAGGACATCGCCAGGCGCTTCGCGGCGGACTGCGGGCTCTACGGGGACGACGGACCGACCATGAACCGCGTCCGGGAGGACGTGGCCCGCACGCTCGACGAACTGGCCCGCCACGGACTGATCGATATGCCGCGGGAGTGCGACTGATGCCGGCCGAAGGCGCCGCCGTCCACGGGATCCGACCTGTCCCCGACACCGGTGCGGAAGGTCCGGCCTGGTCCGAGCCGCGCCACTACCGCGTGGGCCCCGTGCCGATCACGCTCAACTGTGATGTTCCCGGCGTGATCCGGGAGTTTCACGCCTGCTATCACCGCTACGAGATCGACCTGCCTCCGCCGGACGCCTTTCGCGTCGAGGTGATGAGCCGCCGCTCCCGCCGTTCGCTGCGGAAATACCACCACATCCTCGGCAACGGCGAGCAGCTGTTCGTGACCCGGCGGCCCGACGAGATCATGCCGCACGTGGAGTGGGCGATCAACAGCCTGGTGGCCCGCTTCCTTCCGGGCTACCTGTCCATCCACGCCTCATGCGTGGCCCGGGCAGGGCGGGGGGTGATCTTTCCGGCCGAGCCCGGGCGGGGCAAGTCGACGCTGGCCGCCGGGCTGCTGGCGGCCGGCTGGTCGTACCTGTCGGATGAGTTCGCGCTGTTCGACCTGCGCACCGGCCTGCTGGTGCCCTACCCCAAGGCGCTTTGCGTCAAGGCGGGGTCGTTCGCGGCCCTGGAGGCCCTGGGGCTGCCGCTGCAGGGAGCGCCCGTCCACCACAAGCGCTACAAGGGCCGCGTGGCAATCGTGGATCCGTTCGCGATCCGCGGAGACGTGGTCGCCGGCCCGTGCCCGCTGACGGCGGTGATCTTTCCGCGATACGTCGAGGGAGCCGCGCCCCGGCTGGAGCCGATCTCGCGGGCCCGGGCGATCTTCGAGCTGACCCGGGTCTCGTTCAACTTCCCCAAGTACCGCGCCAGGGGATTCGAGCTTCTGGCCGACGCGGTCGCCGAAGCCGAATGCTTCGAGCTGACCGCCGGAGAGCTGCAGGCCACCGTCCGACTGCTGGACGCGGCCCTGGCCACCGAACCGGCGACCGGACGCCAGACGGGCTGAGATGCCGACCATGAATCGATCTTCCGGCACGTCCGCGCCGCCGTCGCCACGGGCCCTGGTCGCGCGCTGCCTGACCGGGGAGGTCCAGGCCGCCGTCAACGACATTCGCCGGCGCGGGTTGTGGGAGTACGTCGTCTCCGAGGCCTGCGACGCGGGCCTGGCCGGGGCCCTGCTGGACGCGCTGCGCGCGGCGGACTGCGAACCGCCCGAGGGCTCGGGGTCCGCACTCGAGGCCCACGCCGAACACGTCGCCGAGGCCAACGCCTACCGGATCAGCCGCGCCGCGCGGGTACTGGCCCGGCTCCAGGCCGAGGGCGTGCCGTTCATGCTGCTCAAGGGGGCCGCCCTGATCGGCCTGGTCTACGAGCGGCCCGGCCGGCGGGCGATGACCGACATCGATGTGCTCATCCGCGTCGGCGATGCGCGGCGCGTCGATGAGCTTCTGACGGCGGCGGGTTGCGTGCCCGGCCCCGGACTGGTCCGTGAGGACTTCTACCCCCGCTTCTACAACGAGCGCGAGTACTTCACGCCCGACCATCCGCCGGTCAGGCTCGACGTGCACGCCCGGCCGTTCAGGCCCCTGCGCTACGTCTGCACCGTGCCCCCGGAAGGCCTGTGGGAGTCCCCGGAGCGCGCGGCCTTCGGGCCCCTTCGCGTGGCCGTGCCCGGTCCGGAGGACATGCTCGTGCACCTGGCGGTTCACCATGCCTGCCACGGCTGCGCGGAGCTGCGCTGGGCCTGCGACGTGTACCTCTGGCTGGAGCGTTACGCCGATCGCATCGATCCGCAGCGCGTGGCTGCCCGTTGCCGTCGCTGGCGCGTCTCGCTGGCGGTGCGCCGCAGCCTTCAGCACGTTCGCGACCTGTTCGGCCCCGGCATGGTAGATGCCGTCCTTGAGTCACTTCCGCCCGGCCGCCACCTGGGCGAGCGGCTGGTTCTCGACCAGGCGCCGCATGACCTTCGCCGGCCGCTGCGCGGGCTGGTGGTCCACACCCTGTGCACGCCGGGTCTGAGCCACCGCCTCGGCTACCTCGGCGCGGTGCTGTTTCCCGGACGCCAGCACATGGGGCAGCTGTACCCCCGGCGACACCCGGGCTGGCTGGCGGTCGCCCACCTGACCAGGGCGGCACGCCTGCTGACGCGGCCCTTCCACCGCGACAACGAACCGGATGGCCGGGCCGGCTTCGAGCGGGCGCCTTGACTTGAGCGGTGCGTCGCGACTCCTTCAGCCTCCTGGGCCTGAAATCAGGCAATCGCGTGCCCAGACTTCGGCATCGGCCGGCGACCGGCTCCGGTGAATCGGAAACAGGCCTTCAGCGGGATCGATTCGCGCCGGCTCGTGCCGCTATCCGCGCGACGGTGCGCCGGGGCTGCGACGGCGACCGGTTTCGTTCCGGTTCCCTGACCGCCACCGCGACCGGCTCAGGGAATGAGAAAGGTGTCGGTCGGCGCCGTCGGCGTTTCGGTGCCCTGGTACCGGAGCAGACGCCCGGCGCGGTAGATGTCGTCCCGATCGACGCCGATCGTGGGGTGCGCGAACCAGCCGCCTCGGCCCGAAGCGAACACCGCGTTCTGCCCGGCGCCGTTGTCGTGCGCGTACGAGTTGATGCCCTGCTCGTCGAAAGGCCGGATCGGGCGCGGCCCCGCGACCGAGATCAGCGGACTGCGGTCGGCGACGATCACCATCCCGTTCTGCGGACCCACCTGCATATCCGCCAGACGGGGAGGCCTCGGCAGGTTCATGAAGCTGTAGCTGTAGCTGTTGTTGACCGGCTCGGCGAAGTCCGAGAACGACCGGAGGTTCTGAGCCCGCATCGGGCGGGCGTCGGTCTCCGCCGGGCAGATGAACACTTGCGGCTGAACGATGTAGCCGCCGCGCACCAGCCGGAAAACGTGGCGGGTGTTGGATGCCCGGGGCACGTTCGGGATGCGCACCGGCGACGGCAGCCACGAGCCCCCCGGCACGTAGCCGGCGTAAGCCATGTGGCCGTTGTGGTCGGCGGCGTACAGCCCCATGGCCGACCAGATCTGGCGGAGGTTGTCGCGGCAGACGTTGCGGCGGGCCACGCTCTGGGCCTTGTAATAACCCGGCACGAAAACCCCCACGAACAGGGTGATGCAGGCCGCGATGGTGATCAGCTCCCGCAGCGACAGCAGCGGACCGGCGCAAAGATCGCGGGCCCTTCCGGCCGGCAGGGCGGAGGCCGCCCCCGGGAAACGGATCGGCGCGCCCCGCGCCTCGATGTGCTCCAGAACACGCTCGGCGAGGTCGTCGGGGGGATCCGGGGCCCGATCGCGGTCGAGCAGGTCGAGCAGTTCACGCAACGCCCGGCTGCGCAAGGCCAGGCCCGGAGAGCCCGCCACCGCCTCCTCCACCTCGGCGGCCCGTCGGCCTTCCAGACGCCCCAGGTGCAGGTCCAGCAGCTGTTCCTCGGTGGCCGGCGGACCTGCGGGATCGGGCAAAGGCTGCTGTTGAGTCATGATCGCTCCGGAATGGTGTCGACGGACCGCCAGAGCGATCCGCCTCAGGCTTTCTTTCTGATCGCGGCACGATAGGCCTGCCCGAAGTGGGCGACGGCCGCGTGCAGCCGGCTCTTGACCGTTCCCACGGGCACGCCCAGGATCTCGGCGATGTCCCGGTAAGGGAACCGGTGAAAATAACTCAGCACCAGCACCTCCCGCAGGTTATCGGGCATCGCCTGAACCACGCTCCGCACGCATGCCCGTTCCTCGGCCTCCTCCAGCCGACCGGACGGGTCGGCCGCCTCCTCGGCCAGCAGATCCAGAAACCGCCGCCCGGCGTCCTCCTCGGACCCCATGTGGGCGTCCAGCGGAACCTCGGGCCGGCGACCGCGGCTGCGCATCGCGTCGCGGGCCTTGTTGGCCGCGATGGTGAACAGCCAGGGCTTGAAACGCCGGCCCCGGTCGAAGCTCCCGGCCGAGAGGTGAACCTGCAGGAAAGCCTCCTGCACCACGTCCTCGGCCAGGGTCCCGCTGCCCGTGAAACGCGCCAGGAACCGGAAAAGCTCCGGACCATGCCTGCGAACGAGAAGCTCGAAGGCCTCCGGCTGCCCGTTGAGGTGCTCGGCCAGCAGCTGCTCGTCCGAGAGCGCGTTCACCGTTTCCGGGGTTCCTTACGATGACCTGAGGCGGCCGGTTCGCCATGCGACGCCGCGATCGCGGCCATGATAGCCCCCCAGGGCACGCGGTCAACCGTCACTTGACAGCCTGCGTCCCATAAACTATTCGTGGGCTGAGGTTTGCCGGCCTCCGGGACGTTGGAACACCGGTGTCCGGGCGGCGCCGGCACTCTCCGCCCGCATGTCCCGAAAGTCCCGGACCGGTCCGCCCGATAAGGCCCAGGCCGACGATGTCCGACACCGAGCCCGCACTTCCACGTTCGACGCTTGCGGCCCTGATCGAGGCTTCGGCGGCGATCAACAGCACGCTGGAGCTCGAGCCGACGCTGAAGACCATCGCCGAACGGGCCGCGGCGGTCATGGATGCCGAGGCCAGCTCGGTGCTGCTGCTGGACCGGGCCCGCCGGAAACTGGTCTTCAAGGCCGCCACCGGGGTCAGCGCCGATTCCCTGCTGGGCATGGAGTTCGACGCCTCCCTGGGCATCGCCGGCAAGGCCCTGAACTCACCCGAACCGGTGCTGGTGACCGACGTCAGCAAGGATCAGGCGTTCTTCGCAGACATCGACCACAAGATCAACTTCCGCACCCGGAGCATCGCCGCGGCCCGCCTGATCCGCAAGGATCAGGTCGTCGGGGTCGTCGAGGTCATCAACAAGCGCGGGGCGGAGAACTTCTCCGCCCGGGACCTCGAACTGCTCCAGATCTTCGCCAACCTCGCGGCCTGCGGGGCGTTCAACGCCGAAACCCACGAGCGGCTCAGGAAGGAGAACCGCAACCTCATCGCCAGCCAGAGCGGCAGCCCGCCGATCATCGGCCAGTCGCCCGCTCTGCGGCAGATGCTCGACCTGTGCACCCGCGTGGCCGCCAGCAACGCCACCGCCCTGCTGCTGGGCGAGACCGGCACCGGCAAGGAGGTCGCCAGCCGGTTCATCCACGCCTCCTCGCCGCGCCGCGACAAGCCCTTCGTGGCCATCAACTGCGCCGCCCTGCCGGAAACGCTGCTGGAAAGCGAACTGTTCGGCCACGAGAAGGGCGCCTTCACCGGCGCGGTCGGCCAGAAGCTCGGGCGGTTCGAGCTGGCCCATGGCGGCACGCTGTTTCTTGATGAGATCGGCGAGATCGCTCCGGCCACGCAGATCAAGCTGCTGCGCGTGCTGCAGGAGCGGGAGTTCGTGCGCGTCGGCGGAACCCGCACCGTCGCCTGCGACGTGCGGATCGTGGCCGCGACCAACCGGGACCTCCAGCAGTGCGTCAGGGCCGGAACGTTCCGCGAGGACCTCTACTATCGACTCAGCGTGTTCCCGATCCAGACCCCCCCGCTGCGGCAGCGGCGCGAGGACATCCCGCTGCTGGTCGAGTACTTCGTGCGAAACAGCGCCGCCCAGCTGAACGTGCGCGTGCCGCGGATCTCGGATGCCGCCATGGCCGCCCTCACGGCCTACAACTGGCCCGGCAACATCCGCGAACTGCAGAACGTGGTCGAGCGGGCGGTGCTGCTGTGCGACGGCGACACGATCGAGCCGTCCGCCCTGCCGCGCGAGATCGCCGGCGATGCCGAGGCGACGACTTCGCCGCCGGATCGCACCGAGTCCAGCCTCTGGGGCTACGAGAAGGCCCTGATCGTCAAGGCCCTCAAGGAAAACAACTGGAACCAGACCAGGGCGGCCAGAGCCCTGGGCATCTCCCGCGACAACCTCCGCTACCGGGTGAAGAAGTTCAGGATCCAGAAACCCGCTTGAACGCCGCGGCGACCCGCCGGAGACCGGATCGCGGCCGGCCCGACCGACCAGGGCGCCCGGACGCGTCAGCGACCCTCCAGGAACCGCCGGGCCAGTTCGCAGAACATGACGATGCCCGTCGGCAGGGCCTGGTCGTTGAAGTCGAAATCGCTCTGATGGAGACTCGGATAGGTCTCCCGGTCCGCCGGCCGGATGCCCAGCCGGAACATGGCCGCCGGAACCCGCTGAGCGTAAAAGGCGAAATCCTCCACGCCCATGCTGATCGCCAGATCGGTAAAAACCGCATCCTTTCCCAGCACCGCCCGGCCGGTCTGGACCACCAGATCGGCCAGCTCAGGAGCGTTGTACATCGGGGGGTAGCTGTCACGGATCGTGACCTCCGCCTCGGCCCCAAGGGCCGAGGCGGTGTGCCGCACGACCCGGTCCACGGCCTGACGCAGATACCCGCCGGTTTCAGATCGCACGAAGCGGATGGTGCCGGTCATCTCGCAGGTGTCGGGGATGACGTTGGAGGCCTGGCCGGCCCGGATGCACCCCACGGTGACCACCGCGGGATCCTGGGGATCGATGTTCCGCGACACGATGGTCTGCAGGGCGCTGATGACCTGGGCCGCGACCACCACCGGGTCGATCCCGCGGTGAGGATACGCGCCGTGGGATCCGCGCCCGCGGATGCGAATGCCCAGTTCGAAGTTGGCGGCCATGGCCTCTCCGGCGCGGATTCCGATGGTCCCCACCGGCAGGTTGGGCCAGGCGTGCAGGGCCAGGGCGGCGTCGGCCTTCAGCGACTCAAGCACGCCCCGCGCGCAGAGCTGCCCGCCCCCGCCTCCGTCCTCCTCGGCCGGCTGAAAAACGAGGACCACCCGCCCGGGCAGCGGCCGGTCCATGCCCGCCAGCACCGTTGCGGCCCCCAGAAGCATCGCGGTGTGCCCGTCGTGCCCGCAGGCGTGCATCACCCCGGGAGTCCCCGAGGCGTAAACCGCTCCGGTCTGCTCGGTGATCGGCAGGGCATCCATGTCCGCACGCAGGACCAGGCATCGCCCGCCCCCCGCACCATCCAGTACCGCGACCACGTCGGTGCCGATGAACGGGTCCAGTACGCGGATGCCCGGCAGTCGGGCCAGTTCCTCGCGCACGCGGCGCGAGGTTTCATGCTCCTGGAAGGACAACTCGGGGCGGGCGTGGAGTTCCCGACGGAAGGCGACGATCGCAGGAAGGACCTCGCGGACCAGCGGTTCGAAAACACTGTTCATGACCGGCTCCGGCGACCCGGCCGCCTGCGGCCCGCCTCCGCACGGGGGCAGGGCAACTGTTTATTGTATCCCGGCCGCCGGCGCGCCGGCCAACGGTCCGGCGGCGGCGGTCCCGTGCGCCGTGCACGTCGCAACCCGGTCGCTCGGAATGCCGGTCCCCGGAAGGTTGCGAGCCGTCCTCAGGCGGGTGGGCGAACGAACGTCCCGATGATCCACGTGGCCGCGGCCACCACCGCGGTGGAGATCGCGACCACGCCGATCAGCGACTTGGCTCCCGCCCCGAGCCGGCCGAACGGCAGGTCCAGAACGGCAAGGACGGCGGCAAACGGTCTGCACAGACACAGCGCCAGCAACCGCCATCCCCTCACCGCTCCGACGACTCCGGCGCCGGGCGCCGGCGGCGGACCGGGGCTCTTGAGGATCCTCGGCGGCGCGGAATCCCCGGGCGCGGCGATCGGAGGCCGCTCGTCCAGCGAGGGCAGGGCGGCCAGATCGCTCAGATCCTCGAGGGCCGCCTCGAGCCCCGGATCCTCGACGCCCTCGACGACCGGCCCGGCTGCATCGCCCGAAGGCTCGACGGCCGTCGCGCGCGAAGCTCTGGTCTCCGCGGCCCCGGCTCCGACGGCGTCGGCCACCGCCGCTCGCGTGGCCTCGCCCAGGCCCTCGGCGGCGGTCGAGGACTCATGTAGGATGGCCTCCAGACTGGCCAGCTGGGCGTCGATGTCCTCCAGCGAGGCCGCCGTCGCCCCGGCCGCGTCAGTCCGCCAGGCGTGATCGACGGATGAAGCTTCCACGGTAGAAGCCTGCGCCCGGCCCCCGGCATCCGCGGAGGTGACGCCGCTCTCGTCGGCGATCTCATTCAGTCGCGCGGCCGCCTGGGCGAGAATGGCTTCGACATCATCGACCGGGCCGCCCGCGGAAGCGGCAACCGGCCCGGCCTGGCCGGCCGGCGGATCGAGCTGTCGGGCCGAGGTCATGTCGGCGGGCATCTCCCGGTCCGATGACGGCGCGGACGGTGCGCGCCTTTTCGGACCACGCGGTGAAGATCGGCGGAAACGGCCCGGAACTCCAACACATTTCCGGTTGCCGGCCGCGGAGCGGCGGCCCATAATGCCCGGATCGTCCCGGCCGCGGCATGCCCGCCGATGCGAAGCGTGCCCCGCCCGGACGGATGTCGCGACCCGGGCGGATCGCGGATCTTCCGGAAGCAGTCCCGTGCCCCACTGGTTCCATGCCCGGTTTCTGGCCCCCGGTCCCTGCCGCCTTTCGCCTCACGAATCACGCCACGCCTGGGCCTCTTCCCGGCTGAGGATCGGCGACGAAGTCGTCCTTTTCACGGGCTCGGGACTCCTGGGCCCCGGCCTGATCACCAGTGCGAAACCGGATGCCGTGGTGGTCGATGTTCGCGAGGTCGTCAGCGTTCCGCGCCGGCATCCCCGCCTGTATCTGAACTTCGCGGTACCCAAGGGACCGCGGGGAGACACGCTGGTCGAGAAGTGCTGCGAGCTGGGCGTGGCCGGTCTGCAACCCCTGATCACCGCCCGCAGCATCGCCCGGGCCGCAGAGGCGCGCCTGCACAGATGGCAGCAACGGGCCATCGAGGCCGCCAAGCAGTCGAAACAGGCCTGGGCGGCCTCCGTCCTCGGGCCGTCATCGCTGATCGAGGCCCTCAAAAACGTTCGCCGCCGCGATATGAATCTTGTGGCCACCTGCGACGCCGGGGCGGTTCCGCTGATTGATCTGACCGCCCAACTGGCGACGTGTCGAACCGTCCGGGGCTTCGTCGGTCCCGAGGGCGGCTGGACCGACGAGGAGACCGCGGCCTTCCGGGCCGCGCAGGTGACGCCGGTAAGCCTGGGCCCCGGCGTGCTGCGGATCGAAACCGCGGCGATCGCCCTGGCGGCGTTCGTGCATCAGCTGATGACCCGGCCCCAGGCCGCTTCCCCCGAGCCCCTGACGAGCAAACCGGATGCCGACGACCCGTGAGGCCTTCGCCGCCCCGCAGTGCCGGAACCGCAGCAGGGCGGGGTTCGGCACAATCAGGCCGGGAAAGCCGGAAGACCGGAAACCGCGGCCCGATGCTGCGGACGAGGCGGTCAGCGGGGGACGGAAGCCCGTGCCATGAGCAGCTCGAAGTCGATCAGGGCGTAGACCGGCCGGCCGTCGCGCCTCAGCAGCGTGCCGTCGGGCCGCTGCCGCAGAATGAGGTGACGCGGTTTGATGTCCAGCATCTGAAAGCCGTTTTCGGCCAGTTCGGCGATGGCCCGCTCGGTGAGAGCCCGCATGCTCGCCTCATCGAGCAGGCCCCGCCGGTTCATGTCTTCCGCACTTTGACCACGAACCCAGCCGAACAGCAGGTAGTAGCGCTTCAGCAGCTCCAGCTCCACCCGGCCGGCCTCCGCGACCTCCCGCTGGTCCTCGGCCTGTTGCCGGGCGGCCTGCTCGAACAGATGCTCGGCCCGGCCGGAGCGCCAGAGGGGAACCTCCTCGGCGGTCGCGAAGATCGCCAGAGGCCGCTTGGTCAACACGCGCACAGCATCGGGAAACCGCCGCCGCCGGCGAAGGGAGTTGAGCACCCCGAACTCCTCGAAGGGGCTGTTGAACCGCGCGGCGTCGATGTCCTCCCGAGGGACGATCGGCAGGAACTCGCTGGACACGCTCAACGGCACGTCGCGGGCGAAACGCGACACCTTGATCACCAGGGCCACCGTTCCGAACCGCGGATGCGGAACCTCGAACCGGTAGACCGCCCCGGTCCCCCCCGGCAGACGCACGCCCCGGCGGCTGTACTGGTGATCGGCGTACCAGCTCTCCGGCAGAAGGGCCCGGACCACCGGCCAGCCGAAAGCCGTCACGTAGAGGGTGCCGGCGCCGGCGATCTCCAGGCGGGCATAGTCCACGCCGAAAACCCGGCAGCGAACGGCGGCCGGCAGATCGTCGAACGGCCGGGCCAGCAGCGCTTCGAGCTCGCGGCGATCACGCATGTCCATCGGAAATCCCGGGCATCCTCGCCGGCCGCGGCCGCCGCGACTCGCGGCGAGCTCCTCGCCGACGGTCTCTCCGCTCCGCCATTCTAGGCGGTAGCGATGGATGCGGCCCTGTTCAACCGGCCGACCCGCGGTTAGCATGAGCCTGCGCCTGGCGCGACCCGTCCGGCCACGGGGGCGGACCCGGCCGAAGGAGGCATTCGCGCCGCCCGGATCCCATGATCCAGACCTTTACGGAGTTCAAGACCATGAGCAACCACCGCAGCAGCCGCAGAGACTTCCTCGCCGGCAGCGCCGCAGTCCTGGCCGCTTCCGGCCTGGCCGACCCGAGACCCGCGACCGCCGTCGAGGCCGGGCCGCTCCGGATCGCCCCCGACGCCCCGGTGCGTCTGGGCCTGATCGGCGTCGGCGGCCGCGGCAACGAGTTGCTGCGCTGTGCCTACACCGTCAAGGCCCGGTTCACGGTCAAGGCCATCGCCGATCCCAACGAAGCCAACATCGGCAAGACCCTGGAGCACATCGGCAAGCACGGCGACGACAAACCGGAGGTGTATCGGGGCGAGGAGGATTACCGCAAGCTGCTGGCCCGCGAGGACATCGACGCCGTGATCATCGCCGTGCCCCCGGACCTGCACGCCCGGATCTACCTCGACGCCTTCGCCGCCGGCAAGCACATGTACGCCGAAAAACCGATGTGCGTCTCGGTGGCCGAGGTCAACGCCCTCGTCGAGGCCCAGACCCGCCGCCCGGACGTGCTCTGCCAGATCGGCTTCCAGCGACGCAGCAGCAATTTCTACCGCGAGGCCATCGCCCGGCTGCGCGAGGGCATGTGCGGCGAGATCTTCGAGTGCCTGGGGGCCTGGCGGCTGTCCGGCGGTCCGCTGGGCCTGCCCGACAGCGGCACCCAGATCTGGTTCGGCCGGGCCGAACGCAGCGGCGACTGGATGATCGAGCAGGCCTGCCACACCTGGGACGTGATGTGCTGGGCCGCCGGAGACATGCCCGTGGCCGCATACGGCCGCGGCCGGCGCGGGCTGTTCAGGCACATCGACCCCCAGCGCGACGTTACCGACTTCTACCTCGCCCAGCTGGAGTTCCCCAACGGCATGCTTGCGGACTTCGAGCACAACTGGATGTGCCCGCAGTTCGACGACGAGAAACGCGAGTTCACCGGCATCTTCGAGCGCTTCACCGGCCCCAAAGGCGGCATCGCCCTGGGCGAGTGGCCCCGGCAGGCCCGCTTCTTCCCCCGCAGCGGCAAGGACAAGTGCGTCGACTTCGGCGACCTCTCGAAGAACACCACCGAAGAGTCGGTTGAAACCTTCTTCAGGTGCCTCCGTTCAGGCGAGAAGCCGCCCAGCGGCGTGGAGAACGGCCGCCTGGCCACGCTGACCGGCCTGCTGGTCCGCAAGGCGGTCTACGAGGGCCGGCGCGTCGAGATGAAGGAAATCCTCACCGCCTGAGGCCCCGGCCGACAGGCTGCGGGGGGTGCGGCTGCGGTCGAGCCCCGGCGTCCGCCGGGAGGCGCACGCGCGGCCAGGCACGCGCGCGGCTCCGTCAGTGCCCGGGCAGAAGCTCGACGAGCCGGTCGATCTCCGCGGGGGTGTTGTAAACGTGCGGACTGGCCCGCAGCCGCCCCTCACGCAGGGCGATGATCACCCGGTGTTCGGCCTCCAGGTGCTGCACGATCCTCCGGAGGTCGTGAACCGGCGAGGTGAACGACACGATGCCGCTGGCCTCCCCCTCCCCGCGCGGCGAGACCACCCGGTAGCCCTTGTTCTGCAGGCCGGCGACCAGCCGGTCCGTCAGCGACAGCACGCGGGCCGCGATCCGCTCGACGCCGATCTCCAGCAGCAAGTCGATCGAGGCCCCCAGACCATAGATGCCGGCCAGATTGTAGCTGCCGGTGTCGAACTTGCGCGCGTCGTCGCGGAACTCGAAGCGGTAGTTGCCGAAGTCCAGCGCATCCACCATGCCCAGCCAGCCGGCCATGACCGGCCTGAGGTGCCCGATCAGCGACCGGCTGCAGTAGAAGATGCCGCAGCCCTCCGGACCGCACAGCCACTTGTGCCCGTCGGCCGACAGAAAGTCGATGTTCATCGCCCGCACGTCGATCGGCAGCACGCCAAGCGCCTGGATGGCGTCCACGCAGAACAGCACCCCCCGGGCCTTGCAGATCGCCCCCAGGGCCGCCAGGTCGGCCCGGTATCCGCTGGCGTACTGCACCGCCGAAACCGTCACCACCCGGGTGTGAGCGTCGATCGCGGCCGCGATCCGCTCGGCCTCGATCCGCCCCTGCTCCTCCGGCACGGTCTTGAGCCGCACCCCGCGGGCCTGCAGGGCCATCCACGGGTACATGTTGGCCGGAAACTCCACCGCGGTGGTCACGACGTTGTCGCCGGTCTGCCAGTTCAGGCCGTTGGCCACCCAGCCGATTCCTTCGGTGGTGTTCTTGACGAACGTGACCTCCTCCGGCGTGGCGTTGATCAGCCGCGCGGCCGAGCGCCGCACGTGCTCGGCATGGCGATAGAAGTCGCTGCCCACCGTGGCGTGCTCGCACAACCGCTCGATGTAACCGCGCATGGCCTCGGCCGCCGGACGGCTCAGCGGCGCCACCCCGGCGTGGTTGAGGAAACACCAGTGCCGCGCGACCGGAAACTGCTCGCGGACGTTGTCGATGCTCACACCCATGACCCTGCCTCTTCCATCGGCTATGGGAACCCCGGAAACAGTCCGATTCTACGCGCCGGCATCGCACGTTGGAACAAGCCCGGGAAAGCCGTCCCCCCGGCTCGCCGGCCTTCGCCCCCGTCGCGCGACGGAGCACCGGGAATATCTTCCCGTCCCCGCCCGGCCGGCGGAAGCCTGCGATGTGCCGCTCGCCGCGGGCCGGCCCGCTTATCGGCTCCGGACACGCGGACCAGACGACCGGTAACCTGAAAAAACCGCCGCAATTCCCCGAATTCTCCGGATTCCGTCCTCCCGCCGTGGACGCCCGTGCCGGTTATATCGCAGGATTGCTCCGCGGAGTCGAAGGTCTCCGCCGGAGGGCGATCGACTGACACCGGGCCGCATGGCCCGCCCTCGCCCCGCAGCCAGCCGAACACGACATCCCGTTGCAGGGGGGAACAGGCATGTGGCGAGCCGCATCGCTCGTGCAGGCCGCGACGCTGGCGGTCTGCGCGCTGGTCACAGGTTTCAGTTGTCTGCCGGCAGGCACCGGCGGTGATCCGCCGTGGCCCCAACAGGTGTTGTCTTCCACGCCCGGGGCGGACCTGCCAGCCGGATCCGCCCTGACCGGAGCGGTCTCCGGGACGCCGGTCGAGCGCTTCCTCGAGCAGGAACCCAATAACGGCTTCGACGCCGCCAACCCCGTCCCTTTCATCGAATCGGTCGAACTCGCCGGGACCATCGCCGCCTCGACCCCGGCGGATATCGACGTCTACTACCTCGGACCGGCGGCCGCCGGCGATCGACTCAGCGTGGACCTGGACATCCCGGCCGGCAGCACCGTGATCCTGGGGATCTACGACGAGCGTCAGCGGCTCATCGCCTACCTCAACCCCTCCAGTCCGGTCACCGGACCCCCGGCCATCGACCTCGTGCTGCGCGCCGATGTCGCCGGCCTGCACCTGGCCGTTTCGGCACGCTCCGCCGCCACCGCCGACCGCCCCTACACCGTCCGGCTCTCGATCACCGGCCCGCAGCCCGTGCCCGCCGGGGTGCATCAGGCGCTGGTGCTGAGCTTCGCCGGCCGCGACCAGGTCCGCATCGGCAGCCGCCTGCCGGTCAACGTTCCGCCCTTCGACGCCGGACGCATCGATCCGCGCTTCGCCGGCCAGACCGACGCCATCATCCAGCGGGTGGTCGAACTCGTGCGCGAAGACTACGCCGGGCTCAACGTGAGCGTCCACACCGACGCCGACCGGCCCGCCGGCCCGCACAGCACCGTCTACTTCGGCACCTACGACGCCGCGCTGCTGGGGCTGGCCGATAACATCGACCCCTACAACGCCGCCCCGGAACAGTCGGCCATCGTCTATACCGACACCTTCTCGCTGTTCAGCCGGCTCAACCCCGACGTCGAGGCCATCTCCCAGGTGCTGGCCAACGTCGCCAGCCACGAGGCCGGTCACCTGCTGGGCCTGCGGCACACCGCCGACCCGCAGGACATCATGGACGTGACCGCCTCGGCCCGGCAGATGATGCTGGACCAGTGGTTCAAACTCGGGCGGCTGGACGCCAGCGTCATGCCGCTGGGCTTCCAGGATGCTCCGACGATCCTCTCCTGGACCGTCGGCGGGGCCCTCCCGGCGGTCCGCAAGGTCTTCTGGCCGCACTTGGCCCGCACGGCCGACGACATCGCACCCCAGGAGGACGACTTCTTCATTCCGCGAGCCCTGCTGTCCAGCAGCCACGACGACGAATCCGGCCTGGACGATGAGTCGGGCATGCCCTAGATTGGCCCGGCCTCCGCAAACCCGGCTTCCGCTGTCCCGCCGCCCGATTGGCACGCGAAGGGCCCCGCCCGGCGCCGCCTGCGGCCCCTGTCCCGAACCGCCGCCGGTCTCCGCACCGCCCCCGACGCGGGCCTGTGAGCTCCCGGGCGACAAGGTTACAATGCCGCCGACCGGCGCCGGCGGGCGAGGGCGCCGACAGGCCGGAAAAGGCCGGCCGCATGAAAGGAGCGAACATGAACGGCAGAAAGGGCATCTCACGGCGGCGTTTCCTGGGTACGGGCGTGGCGGCCACTTCGACGGTTCTGCTGACCTCGCGGGCCGCGCGGGCCCAGACAACCACTGCCGAGACCGACGACATCCGCGCCGGCATCATCGGCGTGGGCGGACGGGGCAGCGGGCTGCTGGCGGCGATGAACGCATCTCCACGTGTGCGAGTCACGGCGATTTGCGATATCGACGAGAACCACCTCAACAGGGCCGCGGCCTCCGTCGAGGCCGACCGCCCCGAGCTGTTCAAGGACTTCCGCCGGCTGCTGGACTTCAAGGAACTGGATGCAGTGGTCATCGCGACCCCCTGCCACCTGCACAAGGAGATGGCCGTGGCGGTCCTGGATTCCGGCCGGCACTGTTACTGCGAGAAGCCCATGGCCATCACCGCCCCGGACGTCAACGCGGTCTACAAGGCCGCCAAGCGGGCCCGGGGCATCTTCCAGATCGGCACCCAGCTGCGCTACGGGGCGCCCTGGAAAACCTCCATCGAGGCCATCCAGAACGGCATCATCGGCAAGGTGGTCTTCATCCGCGGACACCGTCACAACATCGGCGACCTGCCGCACGACCGCCAGTGGCTCTTCGAACGCGACAAGTGCGGCGACACCATCGTCGAGCAGGCGGTCCACGAGTTCGACATCTACAACCAGATCTTCCAGGACATGCCCAGACGCATCGCCGGCTTCGGCAGCCAGGCCCTGCGCTTCGACCCCCCCGGCCGCGACATCCTCGACAACTACGTGCTGGCGGTGGACTACGGCAACAAGCGCACCCTGGACTATTCGCACTCATGGATCGCGGTGGACCACGTCCCCTGCGACGGCCGGCGGGAACTGGTCTACGGCGAGAAGGGCCAGCTCGACGTGGAGGAGGGCAAGATCTACTTCAAGGGCGCCGACAGGCCCGAGCTGGTGGACATGGAGCCCTCCGGCGACACCACCCAGCTTGCGATCGACGACTTCTTCCGCTGCATTCGCGAACATCGGCGGCCGATGTGCGACGAGGAGTCGGGACGCAGTGCCACCCTGTTCGCGCTGCTGGGACGCAAAGCCCTGTACGAGGGCCGCGTCGTGGCCATGACCGAACTGCTCGCCGAGATGTGACCCGCGGACCGGCGGTGCGCGGCCCGCCGCTCCTTCCGGGCGATCGCCTGATGACGGAATGGATCCTTCTCATCCTCGTGGCGGCCCTGCTGACCGCCCCCGAACCACCGGCAATGACGGCGGCCCCGGGCCTTGCCTCCCCGCCGACATCGGCGCCGACCTGCACCGCCTCCGCGCCGGCCGACCATGCCGCCTCCGCCCCGGCCGGCGGTGCCCCGGGACCCGCAGAAATCAGCTGCGAATCCTTCCCGGTTCCCGGGCAAGCAGCCCCCCTGACCGCCTGGATCCGCCGCCCGCCCGGCTTCGGACATGCGGCCAGGCCGGCCCTGCTGATCGCCCTGCACGGCACCGACGACGTCGCCCGCGACGCCGTAGCCTTCTGGGGCCGACTGGCGGCGCCGCGGCCGTTGCTGGTCGTCGCCCCCCAGGCCTCGGTGCGGGGCTGGTGCGACCTGGACATCCCCGCCGTTCGTGCCATGCGCCAGCAGCTCCGTGACCGCCTCCCGCACGACGAAGGCCGGGTCTTCCTGGCCGGCTTCTCGGCCGGCGGAGCCATGACCATGCAGCTGGTCTACGGCGAGCGTTTCCCCGTGACCGCCGCCGCGGCCCTGGCCAACTACCTCCCGCCGACGCTGCAGGCCGATGACCTTCGGGCCGGCGCCAGGGTGCCCGTGCTGTACGCCGTGGGGATGCGCGACATCAACCACGAACAGATGCGCCTCGGCCTGGAGCAACTCCGGGCCGTAAGCGCGGAGGTGGAACTCTATCGCCCACGGATCGGCCACGAGCTCGATGAAGCCGTGGGCCGGCATGCGATCGACTGGCTCTTCACTCAGGCCGACAGGCAGTGGCGGGCCTTCCTCGCCCGGGCCGAGCGCGAACCCAACCCCGCCAGGGACCTGCCGCGAATCGAAGAAGTCATCACCTCGGCATCCTGGCAGGATCCGGACCACGTCGATCTGGCCATCCGCTCCGCCGCGCGGCTGGAAGCCCCCGGCCGCGAGGACCTGGCCGCCGCCCGTACCATGCTCGACGAGGGACGGACCGCCGAGGGCCTGGAGCTGCTGGCCCGCGTCGAGCGCGACTACGGCAACACACGCCTGGGCCGCGAGGCCCGCGCCTGGCGGGAGCGGATCCAGGCCGACCCGGCGGCCCAGGCGCGGTCGGCGCTGCAGTCCGCCCGGCGCCGCGACGCCGAGGCGATGGAGATGTATGCCGCCGCCCAGCAGCTGGTCGCCCGGCGGAGGCTGGCCGATGCCGCCCGCACGTGCCGACAGGTGATCCGGCTGTACCACGACACCCCGGCGGCGGCCCGGGCCAGACGCCTGCTGGATCTGCTCGAACCGGGAAGCGAACCATGAAAAAGCCCCGACTGCATATCGAAACCTTTGTCGAGCGGACCTTCGGCGAAAACGCCCTGGTCATCAGCACCTCGAACGGCGATCAGCCGCCCGGGGCCTGGGTCGTCGATCCGAGCTTCCCGCCGCAGCCCGACGCGGTGCTGGACCACCTCCGGCGGCACGACATGCGGCTCGAGCGGATCATCATCACCCACGGACACGGCGACCACATCGCCGGCATCGACCGGATCGCCGAAGCCTGCCCCGACGCCGTGCTGCACATCGCCGCGGAGGACCGTCACATGCTCACCGACGCCCAGGCCAACCTCTCGGCCCCCTTCGGTGTGTCGCTGACCATCCGCACGCCGGCCGGCGGCACGCTGGAGCCGGGCGCGACCTTGACCCTTGGCCGCACGGAATGGCAGGTGCTGGACACCTCCGGACACTCCCCCGGGGGACGTTCCCTATACTGCGCCCAGGCCGGCGTCGTCGTGGTCGGCGATGCCCTGTTCGCCGGCAGCATCGGCCGTACGGACTTCCCCGGCAGCGACCATCGGCGGCTGATCGACAACATCCGGCGGAACCTGTTGACCCTGCCCCCCGAGACCGTGGTCTACAGCGGGCACGGACCGACCACCACCATCGGGAATGAACGCAAGTTCAACCCTTTCCTGTCCGAATAACCGAAAGCGGG
>CALLOB010000087.1 GCA_938005315.1 uncultured Phycisphaerae bacterium | reverse complement strand
CGCACCAACGGATTCGGCGTTCGAACCGGCCGGCAACGCCGCCGAAGAAGTCATCCAGGCCGGCGACGCCGGTGGCCGGTGTGCCTGTGATGCCCCGACCGAGGCCGCCCAGGCATCTCCGACGGACGACGCCGAGCTTCTGGCCGACAGCATCGTCGGCGACGACGCTGAACTCGAGGCTATCGCCTCGGCGTTCGAGCAGGCGGCTTCGGAACTCGACGGCCTGAATACACAGGTGCAGCAGATGGCCTCCGGCCCGGATGCCGGTTTCGACCCCACCGCGGAGAGCCCGTTCCTCGACGACGAGCCGCTCGACACCGCGGCCGATTCAACCCTGCCGGATACGCCCGCGGTGACGGGCCCGGTCGGCCAGGCCCCCGCGCCGGGGCACAAAACCGTGCCGGTTCGCCCTGTCGGCGACGCAGCAGCGGACTCCGGATCATGCCCGACCCGGCCGCTGCGCGACGAACTCGAAGCCATCCGCGGTGGAATCCTGGGGGACCTCGACCGGGTGGCGGCCCTGCTGAATACCATCGACCGGACCCGTCAGGCGGCCGAAGAGGCCTATGCCCGGGCGAAGGCGTTCCGGGACGTGGCGGCCGAGGGCGTTCAGGCGGCGGAAGCCATGGCCAACGCTCAGTTGGAAGCCTCCACGGCCCGCGAGGCCTATGAGCGCGCCCTGCAGCGGCTCCAGGAGGCCCGCCGCGCCTGGGAGCAGGTCCGGGCCAGGACCGCCGCCGCCGAACAGGCCGCCGCGGACCTGCATCCCGGGCAGAGCGGCCCGGCCCGGTGATCAGACCTCCGGCAGCTCATACCCGGCCCGGTACGTTCGCCCCAGGTGCACGTTGGCTTCCTCGTCCGGCCGGCCGTCGGCGGTGACGATGATCTCCCGCCGGCGGTCCCACCAGATCTTGCGCCCCAGCTTCATCGCGATATTGCCCAGGTGACAGGCGGTGGCGATGCGGTGGCCGACTTCGATCTCGCAGTTGAGGTCCTCGGGCCTGCGCGACCGCACCGCCGCCAGGAAGTTCGCCGCGTGCGGCAGGACCGTGTTGCTGCCTTGCTTGCGGATCTCCGGCGTGCGCGGCCGGGTCGCCTGCTTCTTGCTGCCGGGCTGGTCGGGGTCGTCGATCTCCTCGATCTTCACCTCCGGCCGAACTTCCCAGCCCGAGCGGTTGATGAACAGCAAGCCGTCGGTGCCGTAGAACTCCGTTCCGTAGGTGTGGGAGTACTGACCGTGCCGGCTCCACTTGCACATCTGGTAGACCTGGATGAAGCCGGGGTACTCGTAGATCACGTCCATGGTGTCGGGAGTGTCGCGGTTGTCCTGCAGGTGCCGCTTGCCGCCGACGGCGTAGACGCTCAGCGGGGCATCCACGCCCATCCCCCAGTGGACCAGATCCTGGATGTGCACGTTCCAGTCGCACATCATGCCGCCGGCGTAATCGAAGAACCACCGCCAGCGGCCGTGGAAGCGGTTCGGGTTGAACGGCCTTTTCGGGGCCGGGCCGAGCCAGCGGTCATAGTTGACGCCCGGCGGCGGATCGCTGTCGGGCGGGTTGCCGATGCCGTCGGGAGACTCGTTCTCCAGGTTGTAGGTCGCGGTGCGCAGGATCGTCCCCAGCGGCCGGCCGCTGCGAAGGTAAGCCATGGCCTCGATGAAGTGCGGATTGCTGCGCTGCTGCTGACCGACCTGGACGATGCGGCCGTAGCGCCGTGCGGCCGCAACCATCAGCCTGCCCTCGACGATGTTGTGGGCCAGCGGCTTCTCCACGTAGACGTCCTTGCCCGCCTGGCAGGCCAGCAGCACCGGCGGTGCGTGCCAGTGATCCGGCGTGCCCACCAGCACGATGTCGATGTCCTTGCGGTCGATGATGCCCCGGAAGTCCTCGTAACGGTCGGGTTTCATCCCCCGATCCGCGACCTGATCGCAGATCATGTCCATGTGCCGCGGATCGACATCGCATACCGCCGCCAGCGTCACGCCGTCGCCGCCGGCGTCGAGCATGGCCATCATGTCGTGGCACCCCTGCCCGCCGCAGCCGATCAGCGCCAGAGCGAGACGTTCGTTCGCGGATCCGGCCGCCCGCGCCGCGCGTCCGACCGGCACCGCTCCGGCCAGCACCGCCGCCGAGGATGAAGCCAGAAAAGACCTTCTTCCGACACGCCTGCTGCTCGAAGACTTCGACATGTCACACTCCCGAAGGCACCCGTGCGGCCCGGCGAGGGTCCGAAAACACGTATGCTAACTCGGCGGGTCTTTGAGCGTAAGCCGGCGATCGTCAGCACCTTCGCGGATCGGCCGGTCCGCTGACCGACGGCCACCGGTCTCCCCGGGATTCATGGCCGGCATTCGCCCGGTCGAGGCGGATATCCGTCGGATCGGCGATCGATGTCCCGGAACCCGACCGCTTTGTGCAGTGCTCCTTTAGAGCATTCGCGAGCGACCTTCCTGGTTTTCGCCGGTTTGCCAAGAAATCACAGGCCGTCTCCATGAACCTGTCGGAGCGTAAGACTATGGTTTCGCGAAGCTTGAAACGTATCTTCAGGGCAGGTCATGGCGAATGAGCCGCAACCTCCGCCCTGCGGCTGATGCTGCTGGAAGAAGTGCGGTTGTAACTCGGGCTACAGGCGGTTTTGCCCGGGCATCAGGGCGTACGACCGATAATTCCTGCTGTTTTCCGCGATCTTAGCCGGGCATTTATCGGCGATTAACCGACGGAGCCTATCCTGTCGCCGGGATGCCCAGGCGTGGCGGACCAGGCCGCCCTCGGGCGGGCGGGTGAGTGAAACCCGGGCCTCAGGGTGCTTTCCGGAGGGGTGGGACGAAGGCACCAGCGACTGGAGAGCCCGGGCGCGGGGTACCAGACCGCCTTCCGAACGGGCGGGTTCCTTGGCGGTCGGGCCGTCGGAGGGGGGCCTGACCGCCAAAGAATCCGGCTTGCCGGCCGAGCATCCATCTGCCTCCCTTGGCGGACGCGGCGTTCGTGGCCGCGTCCTCGAATGCGAGACCGCGCCAAGAGCGCCCGCCCGACGCAATGCCGTGCGGGCGCTCATCCCTTTTTGTGAATCCGGTGTGCCCGTGGCGTTGGGGGGGCCCTGCGGAGACGGGAACCTGCGGAGACCCGGGGAACCTGATCTCCGGCGGGAATCCGCTCGACGTTCCGGCACCGCAGGCCCGACACCGCGGGCGACGGCACCACCGGTTCAGTCGCGCTCAGAGCTGCCAGGCCTTCGCGAAGGCCTCGAAGCTGCGGTCGTACTGCCTTTCGGCCTCCGGCGGAAAACAGCAGCCCGGAAGCTGCCGCATCGCCAGGTGGTACTGGAGGCATTCGCAGCACAGACCCTTCTTGCCGCAGCCGGGATAGCTGCACGTGCAGAAATCGCGGTTCGCGTTCTTCTTGCACTCCATCGTTCAACCCTCGTTTTTCCCGACGGCACCCGCCTCCATCCGATACGCACCGGCGGTTTCCCGCCCGGACCTGCAGGTCGCCGCCGGACCGCGCTCAGCCGCCTTGCGCGGCCTTGGGCGGCACATGGAAAGGCGTGATGTGTTCAACCGACATCGTGTCCACGCCGAGGAAGAAGCCGCTGGAGGCGCCGTTCCGCCCGATGCATTCGAACTTCAGCTCATGGTCGCCGGCGGCCAGCTCCATGTAGCCCAGCTTGAAAGCCTGGGTGATGACCGTCGGATGGTAGAGATCGACGGCCTGGAGCGGATCGAGCACCTTCCCGTCCAGCGAGACGCGCCACTGGCCGTAATCGAATGATTGCACCAGTTGAAGGCGAACCACGCCCTTGACATCGTTTTCCAGGCGGAACGGAACGGTCAGCACGCTTTCCTGCGTCCTGAACTTCGCGAACAACTGTTTGCCGTCGCTGCACTGATGGAGATTCTGGACCTCCAGGCCGGTGTCCGCCGGCTGCATGCCGGCTTTGGCCGCTTCCAGTGAATTCTCGAACTCGATCCGCGTCTCGGGCACGATTCGCTCGGCGTACGGCGGCACGGTCGCGAAGCGTTTGGCCCGGCCCGTCTGATACCAGAAGGCCACCGTGCTCATCAGGTCCTCGCGCTCCATGAAGCTCGACACGTGGTTGCCCTGGGCGTCGAAGGTCACGCCCTTGTGCTCGATGGTCACGCGCAGCGATTTGCGGAAGTGCACCGGGTCGGGGATGTGCCAGCGGTAGACGGTGACCAGGTCGCCCAGGTCGTAACCGTCCATGACGGTGATGCCGTAGAAGGGACGGTCCGCCGGCCGGAAGCCCCAGGCATCGCAGAAATAGTCCTCCGTGCCCGTGCCGCGCAGGCTGGGTTCGGCCTCCCCGTCGATGAAGAAGCGGTCGTCGCCCTCGCCGTACCAGCTCGGCGTGCGCAGCTGACAGGACTGCACCGTCCCGACGTAATGCCCCCTGCCTTCGGCATCCAGAATCAGATAGTCCTGCCCCATCCTGCAGGGATACTCCTGGCGGTACTGGGCGTGGAAGTACGCGGTGTCGGGCGGAAGGCGGGGCACCGTCTCGTAGTCGATGTACCAGTAGAGCCCGCCGTCCTGAGGCCCGTCGTTGCTCATCGTGATACGCGCCGACCGCGCGAAGGGCATCGGCCAGTAGCAGTTGTAGGCCCGGCGATCCGAGGTCACCGACACCGGCAGCGAATTGACCAGCCGCTGCTCTCCGTGCCCGACCGCGAAGAAATCGCCCAGCGGCGCCTCGACCGCCGGCTCGGGGTTGCCGTCCCAGTAGATCCGCAGCACGAACGCCCGCGGGAACTTCGGTCCGCCGCCGTAGGGCGTGAACCAGATATGCCGGATGATCCCCGGCCCCTCCAGCGTCCCCAGTTCCAGCGTCTGGCCCGCCGGGATCGGACGGCTGTCGGCGTTGCCGTCCTGCCAGTTCTCATCGGCGCTGGAACACCGTCGCGTCCGTGCGTCGCGCATCACGTAAAGCTGACTCAGCCCGGTGCCCGCCTGGAAGGGCGTGGCCTCGAGACCGCCGGCTTCGCCGGCCTTGCAGCCCGTCAGGCACGCCACCAGGGCCGCGCCGCACAACGCCGTCAGCAGCATCGCCGCTCGAATCATGATCGTCGTCTCCTTGTCCCGGCAGGTGGTCGTGCATTCGACCCTCCCCGGCCGGCCTGCACGGCCGGCAGTATAACGGCCTGTCGGCCCGGGGTACAGCCCTCAGATACGCGCCTTGCGCCCTTGCCGGCGGATCGGCCCGTCGCAGGGCCGTTCAGGTGCGGCTCTTGCCGTCGATGAGGTTGGCGATGCGGTCGGGCGTCAGGGCCCGCAGGGAAGTCACCAGCAGATCCGCGCCGCCCAGCGCGGCCGCCGGGTGCGTGCCGGTCAGTCCGATGGCCGCGGCTCCGGCTGATCGAGCCGCCTCGATGCCCGCCGGCGCGTCCTCGATCACGGCGCACCGCGCCGCCGGCAGACCGAGCTCTCCGGCGGCCAGCAGGAAGACCTGCGGATCGGGCTTTCCACGGGTCACCTGCCGGGCGCTGATCCGGGCGTCGAAGCAGTCGCCCAGCCCCAGTCCCTCGACCACCAGGTCCACGTTCTCCGCCGGTCCCGAGGAGCCGATGCCCAGTCGGAAACCGGCCGCCCGAAGGGCCCGCACCAATTCGACCGCGCCATCCATGGCCGGAACGCGTTCGCGGATCAGATCCCGGTAAACGGCCTCCTTGCGATCGTCCAGACGCCGTATCTCCCCCGGATCGCTGATGCCGAACACCTCGGCGATGATGTCGCCGCTGCGGCGGCCGAAGGTGGCGCGGAAGACATCCGCGGTCATCTCCCGGCCGTGCTCGGCGGCCATGATCTGCCAGCTGCGCAGATGGGCCTCCGCCGAGTCCACCAGCACCCCGTCCATGTCGAAGATCACACCGTACACGCACGACACGCCTGCGTTACTCCTTGTCGAAGCGGGATCCAACCGGAGCATCCGGGGACGGGCAGCCGCGACCGCAAGCCGCGCGGCGCGCGCGGCGCCGACCCGGTCACGGTGCCTGCTCGGAGGGGCGGCCGCAGACCCGCGGCTCCGGCTGCTTCCAGAACGGCCGGGGTTCGTGCATCGGCAGCTCGTCCGTCCCCCCGGGGGCGTGCCCCGCCGGCAGCTCGATACGGAAGGTCGTGCCCCGACCCCGCTCGCTGGAGACGGTGATCGAACCCTTGTGGGCCTCGATGATCCGGGCCACGATGGAGAGTCCCAGCCCCGTCCCCACGCCGCGCGGCTTCGTGCTGAAGAACGGCTCGAAAATCCGCGTCAGATGCTCGGCGGGGATCCCGACGCCGGTGTCGCAGACCTCAATGATCATGCTGGAGCCGTCCGGGGAGTCCTGAGACCGCAGCGTCAGAACGCCACCCAGCGACATCGCGTCGGCCGCGTTGAGCATCAGGTTGATCAGCGCCTGACTGATCGACGTCGCGTCGGCCATGACCAGCCGGCGGTGCCGCAGCTCGCGCACCAGCCGGATGCCGTAACGGTTGAGCCGCGGCATCACGAAACTCGCCGCGTCCTCGATGATGTCCTCCAGGCGCGTCGGCTCCGGCTGGATCGCGTCGTCGCGGGACATGCGCAGCAGCCGCTGGACCATCGTCTCGATGCGGTACAGCCCGGCGTCCATCTGATCCAGCAGCTGGCTGGTCTGCTCGCTGTACTCGATGTTCCGGCGGATGATCCGCAGGCTGCTCTGCAGCCCGTCCAGAGGATTGTTGACCTCGTGAGCGACCGTCGCCGCCAGCTCGCCGATCAGAGCCAGCTTCTCGCTGCGGAACAGCTGCTGGCGGAGCCGTTCCTGCTCGCGAAGCGTCTCGCGCTGCCGGGCCAGCACCCGGTCCAGGGACTCGGCCAGTTTCAGAAAATCGTCATCCGGCAGCCGCTGGATCCGCCGCGCCAGATCGCCCTGGCCGACCGCGTCGGCCACCTCCCGCAGCTGGTGAAGACGCCGCCGCACACGTCGGACCGAGAGCCGCAGCACCAGCCAGCCCGCCCCCAGAGCCGCCGAGCCCGTGATCGCCACGCCGATCCACTGATCCGGACGGCACCAACACGCGCAGAGTCCCGCCCCGACCACAAAGGCGGAGAAGCAGACGGAAATCCGTCTGAAACTTGAGAGGAGGCGCCACCCGGCCATAGGCGGACATTGTACCGGAGAACCGGCGTTTTTGGGGTCCGGGCAAGTGTTAAAAAACAATCAAGAGCCTCGCCGGGGTGGTGTGCTTCGAACGCCCGGTGTGGCTGAAGGTTCCATGACCGTCGGTCAGAAATCCACAGCCCCTTCGCCCTGCGCGATGCCGGGGCCACGGGATCCCCCGTTCCCGGAGATCCGGTCGCCTGGAGCCCCAAAGGACCGGGCCGTCGCGCGGTCGGACCGGCCCGCAGGCGCCGGTCGAACCGCCGCAGGCCAGCGCTGCTCAGTTGTACAGCAGATAAGGGCGGCGGGCCTGACGGAACGCCTCGCGGCCGGCGTGCCAGAAGGCCAGGATCTCCGAAATATTCCTGCCTTCCAGGAACATCCGGCGAATCCGGTCGGTACCGCAGACCTTGTCGAACATGTCGTCGCGTTTTGTGCCGAACAGCGGCCTGTCAGGGTGCATCCGGCGGACGGCGTCCATCACGTGGAACTGGATGCCGGTCAGATCGACGCGGTCGCGGTCGGTGATGTGCAACTGAACGCCCCCGTAGCGGGTCCCGACGTCGCGTATGTAGTACGGCTTGTAGAACAGCGGCCGGAAGATCACGCCCGCCGGCCGCCGGCCGTTGAGGTCCGCGGCGAACGCGAAGGGGTCGATGAAGTCGGCGCCGACCACTTCGAACGGGAGAGTGTAGCCGACGCCCTCGCCGATGACCTGCAGTTCACCCATGATGCCGGTGGCGGCGTAGAACATCGCGGTGTCGGCGTGGGGTATGTGCGGGGAGGTCGGAACCCACGGCAGGCCGGTCTGATCAAACCACATGCTTCGCTTCCATCCACGCATCGGCACGACCGTCAGGTCGCACCTGGCGCCACCGGCCAGCCAGCCGCAGGCGTTGGTCATCCGGGCCAGCTCGCCGACCGTCAAACCGTGGAGGTAGGGAATGGGCAGATGGCCGACGAAGGACTTGAACTTCAGGTCCAGCGGCGAGCCTTCGATGCGGTTGCCGGTCAGCGGGTTGGGGCGGTCCAGCACCACGAAGGCGATGCCCTGCTCCGCCGCCGCCTCCATGGCCACGGCCATGGTGCTGATGAAGGTGTAGGAACGGGCCCCGATGTCCTGGATGTCGAAGACCAGCACGTCGATGCCCTCGAGCATGGCCGGCGTGGGCTTGCGGGTCTTGCCGTACAGCGAGTGGACCGGCAGCCCGGTCGGTGGATCGGTGGAGTCGCCCACCGGGTCTCCGGCATGGATGTCGCCCCGGATGCCGTGTTCCGGACCGTACAGGGCCGCCAGCCGCACGCCCGGGGCCTTGTGGAGGACATCCACGGTGCTGCGCAGATCGGCGGTCACGCCGGTGGGGTTGGTGATCAGCCCGACGCGTTTGCCGGCCAGTGTCCGGAAGCCCTCGGCCTCCAGCACGTCGATACCGGTCCTGACCGTCGCCCGCGGAGCTTCGGCCGGCGCACGGCAGCCGGGGCTCAGACAAAGCAGAGCGGCCATCAGATGACGGGCCGGGTGCATGAGTGGGCCTTCCTCCATCAGCGAAAGAGGCCGTCACTGGGCCGGCGCGGACGCGACGGGTGGAACCGACGCCCGGTACGGGTCGGCGTACAGCCCGATACGCTCCAGCGGGATGGGCTTGAACCCCAGGGCCAGGGCCGGCGAGTCGGGCCGCAGCCGGTAATCGCCTCGGGCGGCATCGACGAACAGCGGATCCTGATCGACGAGGTTGTCCCGGATCTCCACGATCCTGTCGTTCAGCCCGTCCACCAGATCCAGCCACCGCCCCCCGACGCAGATGTTGCCCACCACGCGGTTGTACTTGGCCAGCGCCGGTTCGTCGTCGTAGAGCGTCAGCAGCTCGGGGTAGCGGATGCTGTACGGCGGCTTGCGGTAGTCCATCGCCTCCAGCCGCGCGATCAGCGTGTTGTCCCGGCCGTCGAAGTAGCACTTCGCCCAGCCCAGCCCCCGCGAGTCGATGTGCACCGCCGGGGCGCAGTCCACGAACACGTTGTTCTCGATGGTGTTGTTGCGCCCGCCGCCGACCAGCACCCCCCGCGCGCCGCGCACGATCAGGTTGCCGAACACCGTGGTCCCGCTGGTCCAGTCGTCCAGGTAGACGCTCTGCACGCCCACCCAGCTGGAAAACCGGCCGATGTCGTGGAAATAATTGTAGCGGACGATGTTGCCCCGCTGGGTCCAGTCGCGGCCCATGTAGAACGCCCCGGCGTCGTCGGTCTCCATGCACACGTGGTGGATCTCGTTGAGCTCGATGACGTGCTCGTTGCCCGACAGCATGACCGCGATGTGCGGGGCGTCGTGCATGAGGTTGTTGGCCACCCGGTTGCCGACACCGGCGACGCCGACCGCCGGGCAGTAGGTGCGGCTGAAGCGGCCGAAACGCCGGATGTGGCAGTTGAGCACCGCGTTGCCCCCCGGCTCCAGCGTCCTGCGGTCGCCGCCGTCGAGGCTGACGGCGCTGTCGGCGATGTCGTCGATGTCGCATCCGACCACGCCGTGATCGCGGCCGCCGCTGATGCACACCGCCCGGCTTCCCGAGCCGTGGATCGTGCAGCCCGCGAGGGTCACGTTTTTTCCGCCGTTGATGGTCACGGCCGTATGGCGGTTGAACGCGAGCGTCAACCCCCGCAGGGTGATCCAGGAGGCCTGGTCCAGGCGGATCAGGTCCGCCAGATGCGAGACCCACACCTGGGCCTCCCCGACCGGCCCGGGCGGCCAGAGGTAGAGCATCCCGGTGGAGCGGTCCAGATACCACTCGCCGGGGCGGTCCAGCTCGCACAGCAGGTTGCGGGCCAGCCAGCGCTGTCCGGCGCGGTAGCCGTAGTGATGGTGGGGCGGCGCGAGCGTGATGACGCCGGCGGCGGTGTCGATCGACTCGACCCGCTGGTGACCGTCGGCCCAGTCCCAGAACCAGTAGCCCTGGAGCCAGATCTCCGGCTCGCCGGTCCAGCGCCCGGGACGGTCGCCCTCGTAAGTGAACTTGCCGATCTTGTCGCCGGAAAATCCGTGGGCGGTCAGCGGCTCCCCGCCGACGACCTCCTTGATCCGGGCGAAGTCGTCGTCGGGCCAGCGGGCCAGCGTCAGCCGCTCGTTGTTGAAGAAAACGTCCAGCCGCCTGCCTCCGGCGACGACCTCGCCGAAGTCCGTGATGCCCTGGGCCCTGAGATCCGTCGCCACGATGTGCCCGGCGGCTTCCGGAGCCAGTCGGGCCCGCACGGCCGGATCCTCGACGGGCTTGAATCCCGTGACCCGCCGGCCGCCCAGGATCCGCACCTTCTGTCCGGCCGCCGCGGCGTAGATCAACGGATTGTCGGGCTCGCCGGAATCGGCGGCCGAAAGGCCGAAAGTCTCCTCCAGAACGTAATCCCCGCCCTGGATCTCGACGACCGCGCCGCGGACCGGCCGCCCCTCGTTCTTCAGCCGCCGCAACCGGTCACGCGCTCCCTGAAGCGTCGCCAGCGGCCCGTCGCCGCCGTCGGCGCGGGGCCCGGGCATGATGCCCGACCAGCTGTCGTTCCCTCCGGGGGCGACGTACAGCCTCACGGTTTCAGCAGCGCCCGCCGTCCCCGCCGCGGCGCCTGCCGCCAACAGCGTCAATGCCGTCGCGATGAATCTCTTCCGTCCGGCCATTCAGCCCGTCTCCTCGCCTCGGCGCCGGTCCGCCCGTCACGCAGGGGCCGCCGGCGCTCAGGACAGTTTCCCGCTCCGCAGGATGGCGACGACCAGCCACAGCCCCATGAATCCGGCGATCACGAAGCCGAGCATGCCCACAGCCGATAGCGGAAGCCCCAGCAGCGGCAGCTGCCCCGGGTTCGTGATGATCCAGGAACTGCCGATCACCAGGGCCCCGATGATCACCGAAAAACTCAGCCTGTTGCTGGCCCGGTCGATCTCGTGGGCCAGATCGTCGATGTTCTGATGCCGGATCTGTACCTGCCACTGCCCGGTCGCCATCCGCCGGAACACGTCGCGCATCTGGCCGGGAGCGCTCTTCAGGATGTTCAGCAGGTGCCAGCCCGTGATCGTCGCGGAACGCATCAGCCGGCCGGGCTCCAGCCGCCGCGCCGTCAGCCGCCGGAGCCGGGGTCTGACGATGCTGACCAGGTCCAGGTCGGGGTACAGCTGCAGGCAGATGCCGCTGATGGCCACCAGCGACTTGCCCAGCAGCACGAACTCCCGCGGAAGGCTCACCGCGTTGCGCCGCAGCAGCCCGGTGATCTCGTAGAACAGCGTCTGCATGTCGAAGCGGTGCAGCGGCAGACCGTAATACTTCTCGATCAGCTCGCCCAGCTCGCGCTGCAGCTGGTGGCGGTCGGTGGCGTCGCCCAGGCAGTTGAGGTCCGCCAGCACCTCGACGATCACGCCGGGCTCGTGACTGAACGCCGCCACCAGCGCCACCACCAGCTGGTCCAGCATCCGGTCGTCGATCTGCCCGGTCAGCCCGAAGTCGATCAGCCCCACCCCGGCCGGAGGGATGATCAGCAGGTTTCCGGGGTGCGGGTCGGCGTGAAACAGGCCGATTTCCAGGTATTGCCGCAGGAAACCCTCCGCCAGACGGGTTGCCAGGGCCTGGCGGTCGATCTCCGGCGGGCGCTCGGCCAGCACGACCCGGGCGCTGATGCCCTCCAGCATTTCCAGCGTCAGCACCGACGGACCGGTGGCCTCCCAGTAGACCCGCGGCGTGCGGAACGCCGGCTCGTCGCTCATCGCCTCGGCGAAACGCTGCATCGTCGCCGCTTCGTTGATGAAGTCCATCTCGCGCAGCACCGTGCGCTCGAACTCCTCGACCACCGCCGTCGGCCGGTACAAGGCCAGTTCCGGCACCAGTCGCTCGGCCAGCTGCGCGATCCAGCGCAGAATGGCCATATCCAGCTGAACGACGTTCTCGATGCCCGGACGCTTGATCTTGACCACCACCGGCCGGACCGGACCGTCCGCGACCGCAGGGACCAGCATCGCCCGATGCACCTGGGCGATCGAGCCGCTGGCCATGGGCTGCTCCTCGAACGAAGCGAAGGCCTCTTCGATCGGTGCGCCGATGTTCGCGGCCACGATCCGGCGAGCCTCGGCGGCGTCGAACGGCGGCACCCGGTCCTGCAGCTTGACCAGCTCGGCCACGATGTCCGCCGGCACCACGTCCGGCCGCGTGGACAGCATCTGGCCGAGCTTGACGAACGTGGGCCCCAGTTCCTCGCAGACCCGTGCAAGCCTGCGGCCGAGGCTTTCGGTCTCCCCCTCGCTGCCGCCGATCTCCTGCCAGCGCCTGGGCAGCGGAACGTACTGCGCCAGCCGCAGCCGGGCGACGACGTGGCCGAATCCGTGGCGGCTGAGCACCTGGGCGATCTGCCGCACGCGGTCGATGCTGCGGACGGTCCGGGGCAGGCGAAGGTTCACGGCCTGCAGCATAAGCCAATTCCCCGTCCGGGGAAAGACGCCCGGCATGCCGTGGGTCCCGATCCGCGACGTCGTTCCGCGGCTGCCGGAGACCGGCTGCGATGCCGCCCGCGCGGATCGGGCCTACAGCCCCGCCAGCCTCCACGGTTCGCGGTAGGCGCAGGTGAGCATGGCATTGGCCTGCGGATCGTCGGCGAACTGCTCCCGCCCCGCGTCCCGGGCCGGGTAGCGCTTCCGGTCGCAGGCCACGTTGGCGATCAGCGTTGTCGTGGTCGATCGGTGCCCGACCTCGATCGGACAGCGGCAAGGCCAGCCCCGGGGGCCAGGGTCGTTGCTCCGGCAGCCAGCAGCCCGGTCGAAAACCGCCGGCGGCTGAGGGTTCTCATGGACGGTCTCCTCCGGGGCGGTCCGGCGGACCGGATGCTCCCGATGCATCCTCGTGGTGATGGCCGCGGAAAGGCCCGCCCGCCGCCAGCCAGGCCCTGGCCCGGGCCAGAGCCTCCTCCCGGGTCCGCAGGCGGTCGTCCAGCTGCTCATCGTAGAGCGTATCCAGAATTTTGCGAAACGGCGGCCCGGGACGCAGCCCCATCGCGATCAGATCGTCCCCCGTGACCAGCGGCGGAGGCGCCACCTCCGCCGCAGGAATCCGGTCACGCCTCTGCCGGGCGTGGTCGTTGGCCGCGACGGACAGACCGCGAGCCACGCACACCGCGCGGTGTACCGCCAGCAGGCTGTCGAAACGCGGGTGGGCCAGCAGCTTCTTGAACGCCGGCCGGCAGAGGATCTCGGCCTGCTCCACGGCGTCCACGTGCTCCACCACCCACAGCAGGTCCGATGTCGCCCGGTTGCTCAGCCGCAGCGCCGCTGCGATGCGCCTACACTCGGGAGCCGGCCGGTCGGCCAGCAGCCCGGCCAGCCCCGTGACGGAATCGCAGTCCTCCGGCAGTGCGGCCAGCGTGGCCACGGCCCGCCGGATCTGTTCCGCCGACCAGGTCGCCTCTGGCCAGAGGTGCTCCAGCAGCCCCAGCTCTCCGGCCATCCGGAAGGCCTCCGCGCGGGAGGCGTGGGTCAGCATCCTCTCCAGCTCCTCGCGGATACGCTCGGCACTGATTCGCGACAGGCTCGCGGCGTACCGGCGCGCCGCCTCGGCGGTGGCCGGATCGAGCGTGAAGGAAAAACGCGCCGCGAAACGCACCGCCCGCAGCACGCGCAGATGATCCTCCGCGAAACGGGCATCCGGATCGCCGATCGCCCGCACGATACGGGCTTCAAGGTCCCGCCGGCCGTCCACGTAGTCGATGACCCGATCCTCCAGCGGGTCATAGAACAAGCCGTTGATCGTGAAGTCGCGCCGCAGGGCGTCTTCCCGGGCGTTGGTGAAGACCACCTGCTCGGGACGCCGGCCGTCGCGGTACTCCATGTCGGTGCGGAACGTCGCCACCTCCAGCCAGTGCGGCCCCTGCCGGACCAGCACCACGCCGAACTGCACCCCGACTTTGCGCGTCCGCGTGAAGAGCTCCACCACCCGATCCGGCGGGGCGTCCGTGGCGATGTCCATGTCGGTGGGGGCGAGCCCCAGCAGCCGGTCGCGCACGCAGCCGCCGGCCCAGAAGGCTTCGTGCCCGTGCTCGCGCAGCCGTCTCACCACCGCAGTGGCGGCCTGTTCCAGCGTCAGCCACCCGAAGGTCATCGCGGTTCTCCGGCCAGGTCGCCTCGTGCCGCCCCGCGCGGCGGAGGGCGCAGGAAACGCAGCGTCATCGTTCCGACCACCCGGCGGTCGAACTGCACCAGCGGTCCCAGGTCCACGTCGGCCCGTCCGGCCGCGTGTCGCACCACGATCACCGCGTCCCGCGCCACCGCCGGCGATGTCGCCAGCCGCCCCAGCAGCCCGGCCACGCCCGCATCCGGCCTCAGTCCGTCCAGTAGCCGGTAGGGGGGGTCCACGAAGATCAGACCATAGGCCGCCTGCCGCTCGGGCCCGACGATCTCCGGCGGAACCGCCGGAATCCAGGCCGTCGCGTCCGCCTCCAGCACCCGGGCTTCCCGGATCACGCCCAGCGTGTCGAGGTTGTCCCGGATCAGCCGGGCGACCGCCCGGTGCCGCTCCACGAACGTGCAGAAGGTCGCCCCGCGCGACAGCGCCTCCAGCCCCAAAGCCCCGCTGCCGGCGAACAGGTCGGCCACGATCACCGGCGGAATCACCCCGGGGCGGGCCAGCATGTGTCCCAGCGTGTCGAACAGCACCGTCTTGGCCCGGTCGAGGATCGGACGCGTTTGATCGTCCCCCGGCGGCGCCGCGATGCGCCGTCCGCGCCATGTGCCGGCGATGATGCGCATGGCCGCAGTATAACGGCTCCCCGGCGGTCGGACACCGGCCAAGGACCGGCCCGCCTGTCCTCGAAGGTTCATGCTCCCGTTTGTGCCCCGCGAGCCGGTCGGCCGCCGGGTCGCAGTCCGTTTCGCCTCCGGCCGGCTTGGAATCCCGGGAAGCGACCGACCCCGGGGAGGGGCGATCACGGAACCTGTTTGCTGTCTGCCGTTCGCGGGCTTCCGAGCCCGGGCCCGCAGCCCCTTCATGACCGATAAAACCGGACCTCTTCGGCTACCGCATGGCCTGCCGCGGCTCTTCCCGATACGCCGTCGATGCTGTCCTGGAAAACCGTCGAGTTCGCCCGCCGCCTTGCCGAATCTGTAAATGCTCTCTGCGCGCGGACCTCGAACGGTCCGCCGACTCGACAGGCAGGCCGCAGGCTCCGGCCGGCATTGCCGGGGCTTCACGGGCGGCCGTCCAAGGAGCCCGGGCATGCAACGATTCGGTCATATCGCGCTGGCCGCAGTCTCGGCAGCGGTTCTCGGTACCAGCTGCTTTCCGCCGGTCGATACCAGTGTCATCCTGGATCCCGAGAGCGGCGGCATCACCACCTCCGCCGGCCGGTTGCCCGGCTCCACGCAGCCCGCCGATATCGCCGGACCCCGCTACCGCGTCAGCCAGCTCGACCCGCTGTTCGAGGCCACCGCAGGCGCCAGGGCCGTGCGGATCGTCGATGTCGACCGCGACGGCCTCAACGACGTGGTGAGCATCTCCAGCGAGTCCCAGACCGTCCAGATCCACCTCCGCAACGCCGTCACCCGCCTGTTCGAAACCTCGGTCATCGCCGGCGGAGCCCCGCTTAGCCGCATGACCGACGTCGAAGTGGCCGACTTCAACCAGGACCTCCGGCCGGACCTGGCCGTGCTGGTCGAGAACACCGGCTATGCCCCGCCCTCGGGAGTGTCCAGGATCGGGGCGGTGGTGCTGCTGTTCCAGGGCGCCGACGCCACCAACGTCAATCAGTGGACCCAGATCTCGCTGGCCTTCACACTCAATGGCAGCGGTGGCCTGACCGACCTGGCCGTCGGCGACTTCGACGGCGTCAACGGCCCGGATGTGCTGATCCTGTCCAACGAGGTCGCCGACAACCAGGGCGACCCGGATACCTTTGCCAGGCTCTTCTTCAATCCGGGGGCGGCCCTGGCCACCACTCCCGGCGCCTGGGTCAACGCGGATATCGACGCGGACATCGCCGACATGGTCAGTGTCGATGTCCGTGACATCGACCAGGACGGCGACTGGGACGCGGTGATCGGTGTTCCATCGGCCGCGAGCTTCAATGTCCGCTGGCTGGAGAACCCGCTCATCCCGGCCGGCGTGGCCGCCGCCCGCGCCGGCGACTGGACGCCGCACATGATCGGCCAGCAGGCCGGCGGGGCCGACGTCGTGGCCATCGGCGATATCGATGAGGACGGCGACCTCGACGCGGCCGTCGGCCACACGGCCTTCGGGCTGGTGCAGTGGTTCCGCAACCCCGGTGCCGATACGCTCCGACAGGAAACCCGCCCGGTGCCCTGGGAAGTGTTCAACATCGGCTCCATCAGCGGCTCGGCGGCCATCAACCAGCTGCAATTGCTCGACATCGACGGCGACGGCCACCTCCAGTGCTTCATCACCGCCTCGGGCCGTGCCTACGGCTTCAAACGGCAGCAGAATGTCGAGGACTACTGGGCCATGTACGCCATTTTCAACACCGATCCGGTGGCGGTGATCGGCGTCATCGACATCGACGACCTCAACGCCGACGGCCTGCTGGACTTCGTGGCTCCCCTCGACCGCGACGGCCTGACCCGCGATCAGTTCGTGCTCTTCACCCGCGAGCCCTGACCCCGCCCTGCGCCGGCCCGGCCGCAAGCCACCGGTACTTACCCCATAAGGGCCCTGCGAATCAGCCGGCTGGCACAACGGCAGGCTGTCGGCGATGGGGTCCGATCGTCGCCTCCTCCGGGTCGTCCGGCTATGGCCGGTTCACCCACCGCATGTGGCGGTCCCGGCAACCGGTGGGCCGCCCCCGCACCTGGACACGACGCCCTGAAACCGTTAAACCATTTCCTGAGCGCCGCCTGGCGCCTGACGATATAGTTCTTATGCCGCCGAACCCGTAAGCCGCTGAACCCGGTCGGGGTGCGTGAACTGCGGACTGGCCGCTTGGAAGAGACCCGAAAACGCGATGGGCAAAGCCCGGTTCCGCCGTGTCAGCGGCGACCGTTCGGAGGTCGGCCGCGGGTCGGCCGGCCGAGTGCCCCTCGAGGATCGCCTGCCGGGGGACGCAAACCAGGCCCGGCTCTGGACGGGGAGAAGCCGCAGACGCCGATGGGCCTTGCCTTGAGTCATGACGGAATCGTCAGGCCGTTGCGTTCCCGCCTCGGCCCGAGCGTTGCCCCGTGCCGAACGACGCATGGGCGCCGCGCGCATGCCTTCGCCGGGCCGTCGCGGTCGCGGGAGCCGCGCAGCTTCCACGGCCGCCTCTGCGTCGATCATCGCCGGCGGCGACACGCTTTCTCGCTCATCGAAGTGGTCATCGTCATCGTCATCATCGCCATCATCGCCGCCATCGCCCTGCCGCGGTTCACCAACGCCAGTCTGCTCGCCCAGGAGGCGGCACTGCGGTCCGACCTGCGCATGCTGCGGACGGCCATCGCCTGCTACGCCGTCGAGCACGGCGGCCGATGGCCGGCCTCCACCAGCGCCGGCGAAGGAATGGGCACCGAGCCCTGTGGGGCCTTGACCTTCGAACGCCATCTGACGTGGTACACGGCGTTCGACGGCAAAGCCTCCCAGCAGCGGGACGCCATCCACCGGTTCGGGCCGTATCTCCAGAAGATCCCGGTGCTGACCGTCGGCGAGAATGAGGGTAACAACGGCGTGGCCTGCGTGAACGCCTTCGGCGAGCCCGGCGAAATCCCCACCTCCGGCATCGGCTGGGAGTACAACGTGACCGAAGGCCTGATCCGCAGCCACACGCCCGCTCACGAGGTGGGCACCAACGGCATTCCCTATTATCAGTGGTAAGCCCGACGACGAACGTATCGCGCCGGCCCGCAATCACTTCGGTTACCGGACCGTTGGGCCTTGGCCCCGGTGCTTTTGCGAAAAACGGACTCGCCGCTCTTCCGCAGGTTGCCCATCTTCGCGCTCAGGCCTTCGCTCGCGCCTCCTAAGTCGTGTTTTCATGCGGATTTGTTTGCCTCGCCGAGACTCGAATCGTACATACCGACATGCCTGCACGGCACTCTGAGGATGAGTGGCGGGCGACCGGCATATGGCCTTGCGGCCCTGCGAGTCGTCGCGGATGACGACGGCCTGGATGGCTCAAGCGGGGGCTGGTGCGACGGGGAATGGGGCGGCTCGTGGCCGCGGTTACGTCGCTGCTGGAAGACCGTCAGCTCGGAGGGAAAACCATGTTGTTCCGCTGTCTTGCTCCCAAGTTCGTGCTCCTGGCGTGTACCGCCGCCACGGCCGCACCCTATACCGGGCCGTGGCATCTGACCTGGGACTTCAACGACGGGCTGCAGGGCTGGACGCTCGGCCAGGCCGGCACCGCTACCGGCCGGTGGGTCAATCCGGCCTGGGAACCCCAGGGCCCGATGCTTCCCGACGGCGGCTACTCCGGCGCCGGCGGAGGCAATCTCTACCTTCCGGACAGGTCATTCGCGAAATTCGACGTCAGCCACCTCAATCTGGGGTCCAGCGGCGCCAACGGACCAGCCCGCAACGGCTTCGTCTTCCAGGCGAGAGTCTACGTGCCCAATCTCAGGCCGTTGACGGGCTTCGTCGGCCCGCGCGGCGACGAACCGGGTAACATGATCAAGTCCGCCGGCATCGGCATCGAACGCCCCGGCGACCTCAAGGGCCTCTATTTCGAGGGAGATCTCTCCTCCACACGGTGCACGCTGGTGGTCCGCGAGAACGCCTGGGACAATATCCACCGCCGGCTGGGCAATCAGGCCATGGAAGACACCAACTACGATACCACCCGCTGGTGGGATCAGTGGATCACGCTCCAGGTCGACTACAGCTTCACCGTTCCGAATCATTGGAGCGCCTACGCCTACATTCCCTGGACGAGTCCCGATGCCTACGCCGGCTGGCATACGCTGGCGGAGAACATCGAAAGCGAGCCCTACAACGGCTACCAGGTGGCTTTCCTGCGGCTGGGCGGCGCGTGGTCCTGGACCCAGGCCCAGTTCGACGACGTCCGCCTCGCCTATGTGCCCGAGCCGTCGAGCGTGATCCTGTTGGCTGCCGGGGCGGCCCTGGCGTTTCGCCGGCCGCGGTCCTGACCGCCGCAAACACATCGCTCGCGCGTCGGGTCGGATTCCTTGAGAAACCCGGGGGCCGTTACAGCTTTCGAGCGTGATTTGTTCCGGATGAATCGGGTTCAGTCAAGTCAGAGAGGCAATGTCATGAAAAAGCTGCTCGTTGTCATCGCGGTCGTTTCCCTCACCTTCACGACGACCCACGCGGCACCGTACGCCGGCCCCTGGAAGATGCAGTGGAATTTCTCCGACGGGCTTCAGGGATGGACCCTCGGCCGCAACGGAGGCGCTGAGGGCCGGTGGGTCGATCCGGCCTGGGAGCCCCAGGGCCCGATGCTGCCGGACGGGCAGTACTCCGGTGCCGGCGGGGGTAATCTGTACCTGCCCGACCGGACGTTCGCCAAGTTCGATATCAGCGGCCTGAACCTGGGCTACGGCACGGGGCCCGACGGTGCACGACAGGGCTTCGTCTTCCAGGCCAGGGTCTATGTGCCCAATCTCAGGCCGCTGTCCGGCTTCAACGGAGCCGGCGTGAGCGTGCCGGGCAACATGATCCACCTTACCGGCATCGGAATCGAACGGGCCGGCGATCTCAAGGGTCTCTTTCTGGAAGGCGAGCTCTCATCCTCGCGATGCAGCCTCAAGGCCAGGGAAAACGCCTGGGACAATATCGATCGCCGGCTGAACTGGCAGGCGATGCTTGATACCCGGCCCGACACGACTCAGTGGTGGGACCAGTGGGTCACGCTCCAGCTGGACTACAGCTACACCACCGAGGGCAGGTGGAGCGCTTATGCCTACATCCCCTGGGACAGCCCCGCAGCCCCGGCCGGCTGGCATACCCTCGCCGAGGGTATCGAGACGAATCCCAACGGGTATTCCCTGGTCAACCTCAGACTCGGCGGAGCTTACTCCTGGACCCAGGCCCAGTTCGACGACGTCCGCTTGGCCTTCGGACCGCCCACCGTGCCCGAGCCGACTGCGATGCTGCTCATGCTCGCGGCCTCGATGCTGGCCGGGCGCCGCCGCCTTGCCTGAGGACACCGCGCCTGAGCCCCGGACCTCGTTGGATCCGGAGGCCTTGCGCTGCAATGCCATGCGAACCGCGGGGATGGAGGGTCCCCGCGGTTCGCGCGCTTTTGGGAGCCGGACATTCCGGCACATGCCGGTCTTTTATGACCAGGCCGGGACGAAGGCCTCAGTGGAACATCTGCTCCAATCGGCCTTAGTCGAACAGCTGTTCCAGGCTTTCGATGACGTTGGAGATCTTGTTGCTACCATCCATCCGGTCGGCGACCTCGTTCAGCTGGTCCCCCGCGCTGCGCAGCGCCTCAGCCATGCAGCCTTCCACCCCGGCGGCAAAAAGCGTCGCGCCGCCCAGCAGCAACCCCGCCCACTTCAGCATCCGGACCTTCATCAGACGTCTCCTCAACTCAGGCAGCCAATACCGGCCTGCGACGATCGCAGGACCAAGCCGATGCTACCTATCGACCTGATGCCCGGTTAAGGATGAGCGAAGAGAGATAGCCGGCGGACGGAATCCCGTCAGGGGGAGGCCCGGAGCAGAGCTGAAGAACCTGGCTGGGGGCCGAAGGCGGCGAGCGATGTTGGGCCTAGCTGCCGGTGTTGACTGGAGCGGGCTTCTTCTCTTCGACCATCAAGGCACTGAAGGCCGCCGAGATCAGACCGTCAGCCAGGCTGGAGGCGGCACCCTCGACACCCTTGAGAAAGCTGTTGGCCACAGCGGGATTGCAGTCGCTCAGAACGCCCATCGACATCCAGCTGCAGGCGATCAGCGCCAGCAGCACGGCCTTGAGGATCAAGTTGAATGCATCGAGTCTGGGCATGGTCGGGTCCTCGGTGAGTTCGGCAGGCCCGGCGGACGTCTCCGGCCCAACGCTTCCGGCGGTTGCCTCCGAGATCAATCGCCGCGCCTTTCAAGACCCGTCAGGGGCCTTTGAGACACCCGCTACGGCATTATACGCTAAGACCGTCGCGAGGTTGAGTGCTCGCCGGGGCACCCTGCAGAGCTTCAAGGCCGCAGCAGTGGGATATACCGCCCGGTTTCCGCTCGCCCACCCGCGACCTGGGGTGGATCATATCGGTTCCGTGGCACGAGTAACGCGTTTTCGTGAATCTTAGACAAGGTCCGCAGACAACAGGCCGCCGATGAGCCCGGAACCCAGGACCCGCGCCACCGAGGCTGTTCCGGCGACCGCCGGCTCTCTCGGCCAGCGGTTGATGGCCGATTGGGCGATCCGGCGTGGCCGGCCGAGATCGTCGACGGCTCGATACCCGGTGGATGGTTATCCGGCCGTAGCACCGGGCATTGTACCAGGCCAGCTGTAAGATCAGCTCTAGCAAAGAATAAGGTCCGGTTACAGCCCGCGTCGGCGGCGACCGGACCCTGTGGGCATTCCGGCTGCATGCGCGCGAGTGCGCGTGATCGGACTGGTTGTTGGGCACGAGTCCGAACCTGCGCGCCGCTCACGGTGATCGGTAGGCGGTGCAGCCCACGAACTGCCCTTTCATACCGTCGGCTCGTCGTCCGGCAACCGGCTGCCGCCTCCCTGAGTCTGGTCGGGCGTGATGGTCAGGAAGGCCGCGTTGATCAACGTGGTCGCGGCCGTGTTCAAGGCCGCATTCAGGCCCGTGACCAGGGTGGTCTGCACGTCCACGTCGCATCCGGCACCCAACGACATGGTCCAGCAGCAGCTCATCAGCAGGATGAGCATCCATCGACTCCAGCGGGTGGAGTTGGAACGCACTGTCATGGTCGAACTCCTCGACTACAGTCCGGCTTTATATTCGCCCGGCATCCCCGATGCGGGCGCAGGCGGCCCGTCCGTTGGGCCTTCGCCAGTCCGATCATCGGAAAGCCGGATAGCTCAATGTAGGCAGAAACGACCGAAAAAGGTGTATCTCTTCGTCTGAACGCGATGGCCACGGAACCGCCGCTCCCAGGGGCCGTGCGCTTACCTTCGGATATTGATCAGGAGCAAACACGGAACCGCCGCTCCCAAGGGACCGTACACCAGAAGCTGGCGGCGACCGATCCGGGGCTTTCCTCGAACCCGGTGCCGGGCTGGAGCCTGGGAGCCGGACTGGCCGATAAACACTAGGCAGCCGATAACGACAGAGGGGCAGGAGCGGAAAAGCAGGATTCATGCGCACTAGAGCACGAAAAAATACTCCAGAACTGCACCTGCCTCCGGTTCGCCGCGCGCAGGGTCAGCCGACGACCGAGCCGAAGGTCACGCCAGTCGAGTTGGAGAGTCTGCTCCGGAAAAGCCGGGAGTTACCGGACCTTCGGTGGGACAGGGTCCAAGCGGTCCGCACCGCTCTCCGCTCCGGGGAGTACGATGTGGATGGCCGGCTCAACGAACTTCTTGACCAGATGTCCCGACATATGGGTCGCCAGGACGGGGAAGGTTGAGGCGGGCCCCTCAGGTTCGCTCACTGTCGTCCGGCCGGCCGGCCGCACGGGCGCCTGGCGGCCATACCTCGAAAACCCCCTCGCAGCCTGAACGGGGGCAGGTCACGGTCAGCGTATGAGCCGCACCGGGCTCCCGGCCCGCGGTTTCGCGAAGGGCAAGCACCGCCTCAATGATGCCCGCGCAGGCCTCGACGCACAGGCCGGCCGGTGTCCGGTCCGTGAACACGAATGTCTGGCCGGGCCGATGACCGGCAGGGCACGTCTTGGGGCCTCGCACCACGCGGACCTCGAACGCGTTCCCGGATATGTTCGGAACCGCCGGCGGTGAGGCCTTCAGGTCAAGGCCGGGCGGGCAAGCGCGCCGGAGGGAGGCCGGCGTGGGCGCCGCCGGCCGGTCGGTCAGCGGCCCGGCGATGCCCAGAAGATCGACGGTCACGACGTCCGTTGCTGCGTCCATCGCCTGGTTGGCCAGCCGGTCGGCCTGACGGTTCTGCTCGCGTGGGACGTGACGGGTTTCCCAGGAGGCGAAAGCGGCCAGTTTCTTCCTGGCCTGCTGATGCAGTTCCTGCAGATGCGGGGCGTGGACTTTGTAGGATCCATTGACCTGGCGGACCAGCAGCTCGCTGTCGCTCAGGACCAGGATATCGCGCGCGCCGGCTAGGCCGAGGGCGTCCAGGGCCCGCAGCAGTCCCTCGTACTCGGCCTGGTTGTTGGTCATGTGCCCGAGGAAGAAACCGGCGGCCAGGACCACGCGTCCGCGGTCGTCGCGGATCTCCAAGCCGGCGCCCGAGGGGCCGGGGTTGCCACGCGCGCCGCCGTCGATGGCCGCCGTCCAGGGCATGGGGTCTCTCAGACGCTCACGCCTCCCGGTGCGTCGATGTAGAGGATCCGCCGGCAGTTAGGGCACTGCTGGACGAGGTCGCGCGACTGGAGGGCGTTGATGATTTCCAGCGGCAGGCCCATGTTGCACCCCCCGCAGATGTAATCGGAGCGTTTGGGGTGGGCGCGCTGCACCTGGGCCAGGGCCTCGCCGTCGTGGTGTTCACAGGTTCGTTCGAAGGCCTGGAGGGTCTCCGGCGGGATGCCCTCGGCGGCCTGCTCGCGGTCGGCCTCCAACTGGGCCAGCCGGGCCTTGAGACCGGCGGATTCTCTCTCGGTTTCGAGTTCGGCGGCGGCCACGCGGGCCCGTTCGGTCTCCAGCGATTCACGCAGCTGCTGGCGGCGCTTCTTGAGCTCGTCCACCTTGCCCAGCCCGGCGAGCACGGCGTCTTCCAGCTTCAGGGCGTTGGCCTTGTCGATGTTGAGCTGAGTCAGGACCGCGGCGTATTCCTTGTTGCTTTTGGCCTGGTTGAGGGCATCACGCAGCTTGGCGATGTGGGCTTCGTGGCTCTTGCGGTCGAGTTCAAGCTTGTCGGCCCCGCTCTGGGCCTGCCTGATCTGAATGTCGGTCTCGGCGATTTCCTGCTCCAGGCGGGCCAGTCGTCGTTTCTGGGCCTGTACTCCGCGGACCTTGGACTCGATCTGTCTTCGGACCTCGCGAAGCGCGTCCTCTATGGTCTGCAGACGGTGCAAGGCGTCCAAAGTCGCCCCCATGCGTGCCTCCTTGGGACTCCAGACGTTTCCGGCGCCGGCGGGCCGGGCCGGTGGTATCCTGTTGTCAAAGCGGCCCCGGAGCCCGGGCCGCGCTTGAGTGCGGCCGGCCGGGGTCGATGAACATCGTATTATCTCCGCCGGCAGCGCACAATGCAAGCCCGAACGCCGGGGAAACCCGGCTGAACGCCTGACTTCCCGGGAGGTGTTCTGCAGCTTCCCCGCGCGGTCCCGTACGCCGGGGACGATCATGGAAAGGGTATGCGGGGTGATCGGTCGCCGGAGGTCCGGTGCCTGCGGGAGGCAGGGCGGTCGTCCCGGCGGCCGGGGCAGGCATTGGTGCCTGCGGCCCGGGCCTTGAAGCCTGGTCGGCTGCGGGTAAACTTCCGGCCGGCGCGGTTCGCCCGGTTGCCGTGCGGCCCGGATGCACCGACCCGCAGGGAGTATTTCAGATGAGTCGATGGCTTCGCTGGGCAACGCTGTTCACGTCGGGCGCGGTGGTCTTTCAGGCCGCCGGTTGCGATCTGGCCCTCCAGGCCGCCCAGACCGGACTGCTGGCCGCACTGACGGGCATCACCTTCTTCCTGGCCCGCAACGTGTGACGCGGCCGGCGGGCCGCCGCGCGGTCGGCTCGACAGCCCACGCGTTGCTCCGGGCAGGTCGCTGCCTCGGCAGGGTGGTGCGCGCATCGGCCGGGTGGGCGGCGGTTGCCGTGTGGTTGCACGCGCGTTTCCAGGCCGCTAGGCAGGCACTATGATGCCTTGCCGGGTCATGGGAATGCCGGGTCTGATCCGGCGTCGCCGACCGCGCGGGGGCGCGGACCGGACGCCCGGGTCTTCCTTCTGCGAGGTGCCGATCGCCATGCCAGACAAAGCGACACTGACCATCGGAGACAAGTCCTACGAGCTGCCGGTCGTGGTCGGCACCGAGGGCGAGGTGGGGGTGGACATCAGCAATCTCCGCAACCAGAGCGGGGCCATCACGCTCGACGACGGCTACGCCAACACCGGCTCCTGCTGCAGCGCGATCACTTTCATCGACGGCGATCAGGGCATCCTGCGCTACCGCGGTTACCCTATCGAGCAGCTGGCGATCAGATCGACGTTCGTCGAAACCGCCTACCTGCTGATTTTCGGCGAGCTTCCCTCCCGCACCCAGCACGCCGAGTTCCGGGCCCTGCTGAGCCAGCACGAGTACCTCCATGAGGACATGCGCCATCATTTCGAGGGCTTTCCCCCTAACGCGCACCCCATGGCCATCCTCTCGGCCATGATCAACGCCATGGGCTGCTACCAGCCGGCCCTCCTGAACCCCGACGACCCCGAGCACTTCACCGACGCGGCCGCCCGGATCATGAGCAAGGTCCGCACCATCGCCGCCGCCAGCTACAAGAAGTCGATCGGCGAGCCGTGGATGTACCCGCGGCCGGAGCTGCAGTACGTGCCCAACTTCCTGCATATGATGTTCAGCAAGCCCAACCGCCCCTACGAGCCCGATCCCGACGTGGTCTCGGCCCTGCGGATGATCCTGATCCTGCACGCCGACCATGAGCAGAACTGCTCGACCTCCACCGTCCGGATGGTCGGCTCGGCCCAGGCCAACCTCTACGCCTCGGTGGCCGCCGGCGTCTGCGCCCTCTGGGGGCCGCTGCACGGCGGGGCCAATCAGGCGGTCATCAACATGCTCTCCAGCATCCTGGCCAGCGGCGAGACGGCTTCGGCGTTCATCGCCAAGGTCAAGGACAAGACCAGCAAGATCCGGCTGATGGGCTTCGGCCACCGCGTGTACCGCAACTACGATCCCCGGGCCAAGATCCTCAAGGAGGCCTGCGACAAGGTGCTGGCCAAGCTGGGCATCCACGACCCGATGCTCGACCTGGCCAAGCAGCTCGAGGAGACCGCCCTGCGGGACGAGTACTTCATCCAGCGGAAACTCTACCCCAACGTGGACTTCTACAGCGGCATCATCATGCGGGCCATGGGCATTCCGGTGCCGATGTTCCCAGTCATGTTCGCCATCGGGCGCATGCCCGGCTGGATTGCCCACTGGCGCGAGGTGGCCCTGTCCCCCAACCCGCGCATCTACCGTCCGCGGCAGATCTACGTCGGGCCGACGAAGCGTGACTATGTTCCCGCCGACCAGCGCCCCCTGTGAGGCCCCGGCCCGTGGCCGTCCGATCCGCGCCGGCTGCTGGATCGGTCTGGTGCCGCTGGCGGTCGCCGCCGGCTGCTCGACCGTCCGGGTCGACGTCGAAACCCGCCTGGCGGCCGATCCTTCGCTGGCCGAACGGCTGGCAGGCCCGGCCTACGTCATGGGCGGGGTGGCCCCGGAAGCCGAGGCTTCCCTGACGTTCCAGGAAGCCGCGGATCTGTGGTCCGCCGCCCTGGCCGAGTACCGGCCGCACCTACGCCGCGCGGCCGGGGACGAGCCCGCCGCTTTCCGCATGACCCTGGGCTTCAACGTGGTCGATCTGGGCACCGGCGTGGTCAGCTACCCCGAGTACGGGCCCACGTGGGGCCACTTCAGCGTCTCCGGCGGCTGCGGCCACTACAGCGGCTACGGTCACGGCTACGGCTATGTGGGCCAGCGGGTCCAGACCGTGCACCTGGGCTACGACCGCAGCCTGCTGGTCGTCGCCTGGATCGAGGACCCTGCCCAACCCGCCGGCCGGCGGGTCATCTGGGAGGGCTTTGCCCGCAGCGTGGGCTCCACGCCGAGCCTCAAGACGGCCATGCCGTATCTGGTGGCGGCCTTGGCCCCTTATTTCGGCGAGGTCACCGCCGAACCCGTCCGCCAGCGCTTCACGTCTCATAGCGACCGGATCGAATCGCTCCGCCAGGCCGTGCCGGCGTTCCATGCGTCCGACGATTGATCGTGTCACCAGCTCGCCGACGAGGGCCTCGAGCCCCGGCGTTTCATGCGTCCGACGATTGATTCCCCGCCCCGCGGGTCACACCCGCGATCGATTCGGGGACGGCCGGTCCCGGTGGTCTGCTGTCCCTGGAGGGCCCCGCTCCGTCGGGGCCGTAAGAATGGCCGCGATAAAGCCCGCGATCGCGGACGCGACGGGGCGCGTCTCTCCAGGTCGGCAAGACCGGACGCGACGGAGCGCGTCCCTCCGGGCCCGCATTCCCCGGAGGGCCCCCCTCCGTCGGGGCCGTAAGAATGGCCGCGATAAAGCCCGCGATCGCGGACGCGACGCAGCGCGTCTCTCCAGGTCGGCAAGACCGGACGCGACGGAGCGCGTCCCTCCGGAATCGGACTTTTCAGGCCCGGAGGTTTGTGCTAGCCTCCAGTCCGATTCCCGTCCCGGCCGCCGGCGCGGGTGGTCGCTTCCCGTGGAGGTCGTCATGCCCGTTGACTCGCCGCTTCTGCGTTTCCGGCTCAGCGCGATGATGTTCCTGCAGTACGCCGTCTGGGGCGTCTGGGCCCCGATTCTCGGGCTGCACCTGGGGGAGCTGAAGGCCTTCCAGACCGGCGGCGAACCCGATCAGGGGCGCATCGGGCTGATCTACATGACCATGCCCATCGCCTCGATGGTCGCCCCGTTCATCGGCGGCCAGATCGCCGACCGCTACTTCGCCGCCCAGCGCTTCCTGGCCGTCAGCCATCTGCTCGGTGGGGCGATCCTGATGCTCGTCGCCCGCATGACCGGTTTGGTCGGAATCTTCTTCGGCATGCTGATCTACAACCTGCTGTACGCCCCGACGATCGCCCTGACCAACTCGATCGTGTTCCAGCACTGGCCCAACGATCGCTTCAGCCGGATCCGCGTCTGGGGTTCGATCGGCTGGATCGTCGTCGGCTGGGTGTTCGGCATCCTGTGGATGAAGCTCCTCGGTCCGCTGCTCGGATTTCGGGTGGCCATGGGGCAGTGCCTGTATCTTGCCGCCGGGCTGTCGTTCGTGCTGGGCGTCTTCTCCCTGCTGTTGCCTCACACCCCGCCGGCCAGGCAGCTCGGCAACCCGCTGGCGTTCCTGGATGCGCTGGCCCTGATGCGCAAGCCCGCATTCGCGGTCATGGTCGGGGTGGCGTTCTTCGTGGCGATGGAGCTCCAACTCTACTTTGTGTGGGGGCAGGCGTTCCTCAAGCAGGGCCTGGGCTTGTCGGAAGAACTCGTCGGGCCGGCGCTGACCGTAGGCCAGATCTGCGAGCTGCTGATGATGGTGGTCCTGCCGCTGGTACTGCGGCGCCACGGCTTCCGGATGACCATGGCCATCGGCATCGCCGCCTGGGGATTGCGCGACCTGCTGTTTGCCGTCGGGTGGCCGTGGCCGCTGGTTCTCGGCGCCGTCAGCCTCCACGGCGTCGGCTTCGCATTCTTCTTCACCGTCATCTTCATGTTCGCCGACACGGTCGCGCCCGGCGACATCAAGTCCAGCGTCCAGAGCTTCCTGGCCTCGGTGACCATCGGCTGCGGAATGCTGGTCGGTTCGCTGCTGGCCGGACCGATCAGCTGGGCCTGCGGCAACCACTGGAGCCGGATGTTCCTGGTGCCCGCGGCGCTGTGCGGGATCTGCCTGGTGGTGCTCATGATCGGTTTCCAGCACCGGGAAGGCGAGCAGGCCGCATAGGCGGACGTGGAGACGTGTTCAGTCCAGCCGTTCGATCCGGGTGCGGGGATCGACCACCAGGGCGGTGATCTCGCCGTCGGGCTTGCGGACCCGCAGCCTCCAGAGCCACAGCCGGTCGTTGCGGCCGTGGGCGTACCAGCTTCCCGTCGGCTCGGCCTCGCAGGACTCCACCAGGCCCTCGACGCGCGTGGTCCAGGTCTTGTCGCGGCCGACGACCGCCTGCACCACCCGGACGCGGTCGCCGGGCTTCACCGGCGGGGCGGGTATGCTGCGGCCGGTGGTCTTCATGGCCGGTCCTCCGTACGGGCGATGCTCCCGCGCACCGGGATGGAGGCTTCCAGCCACTGGGTGTCGCGGTCGATCTCGACCGTCGCCTCGCCCAGCGCTGCCGGCAGCAGCAGCACATCGCCCCTGGAAAAGGCCGTCGGTTCGCCGCGGCCCTTCTGCACGATGCGCCCGCCGCCCTCCAGAACGATCCAGACGACCGGCTCGTCGTAAGGAACGGACCGCCGCGTGCCCTCGGCCATTCGGACCTTCTCGATGATGAACGACGGACAGGCGCACAGCCGCGTGACCGTCGTGGAGACCGTGCCCATGTGTGACCGGGGCTGCGTCGGCGGGGGTTGGGGGGCGTCGAAGTCGATGCACTCCATGGCCTCGTCTAGGTGCAGGGCCCGAGGCCGGCCGGTGGACGGATCGACCCGCCCCCAGTCGTACGCGCGGAACGTGGTGTCCGACGGCGTCTGCACCTCGGCCACCAGCACGCCGGCCCCCAGGGCGTGGACCGTGCCGCTGGGCAGGTCGAAGCAGTCGCCCGGCCTCGCCGGCACCTTGCGCAGCACGCCCTCGATCCGGCCGGAGATCATGGCCTCGCGAAACGTCCGGCGGTCGATTCCCGGCTCCAGCCCATGATAGATCGCCCCGTCGGGGTCGGCGTCCAGAACATACCAGGCCTCGTTCTTGACCCGCACGTCGCCGCCCATCCGCCGGGCCACCGACTCAGGGGGGTGAACTTGGACGCTGAGCCACTGGCGGGCGTCGATGAACTTGATCAGCAGCGGAAAGCAGCCGTCCAGCAAGGCCACATCCCCCAGGAGGTCCGGTCCCCATTCGGCCGCGACCTGCCCGAGCGTCCTGCCCGCCTCCGGTCCGCGAGCGACCACCGACCGGCCCTCGGGGATGTCGGACAGTTCCCAGGATTCGCCGATCGGCTCGGCGAAGCGGTTGAGGCGCCCGAAATGGCGGAAGATGCGGTCTCCGCCCCAGATCCTGGGCTTGTAGATGGGCTCGAAAACCAGCGGGCCGGGAACCATGACCCGGCAGTCTACCGTCCCCGACGGACTCGGGCGAACAGCGGCATGACCGCGCCCAGCAGCAGCAGGCAGGCCGGTTCCGGCACCGAGGCCGGCAGGAAGCCCGCCGGCTGCGGCATGCCCGAGGCCTGCATGATGTCCAGCGGGATCGGCAGGCCGTTGAAGATCGCCTCGGTGTCGCCGCTGAGCACGGCACTCAGCACGGTGCTGTTGACCAGTCGGGCGATGTCTTCATCGCTGAGCACCTCGCCGGCGGCGATCCGGGACCGGAGCTGCTCGGCCGTCTGATTGAGCTCGGAGACCTTGGTCGCCTTGGCGCTGAACTTGGCGAACGGATTCTCCACCCCCTGTGCGGTGAAGATCGGCTGGGTCAGCACCGCCAGGGCGTCGGCGAAAATGTTGCCGGAGGTGTTGATCGGCCCGATGTCGAAGTCGAAGGTGTTGTCGGTGGACGACAGGAAGCCGTCGCCGCTGAAGCCGCCGCGATTGGAAATCTGGATCTTCGTGTCGTAAAAGCCCAGGATGTTGATGTTGGTGTCGATGTTGATCAGGATCTGCCCGCTGGCGTCGAAATCCTGGACGCCGTTGTTGACCGAGAACCTGTAGCTCAGCGGCTGGCCGCCGGTGGTCAGTGAGAACTGCGCCGAGGGAATGCCCCGGAGCCGGTATCCGGCCGAGCCCCGCACGACGCCGTTGAGCGTCATCTCGGCCCAGCCGGCGTTGAACGTCCGGTTGTTGTAGACCGCAACCGCGTTGGCCGTCCAGCCGTCACCGACGACGCTGCGTTCCAGTCCGACCTGGTAGCCGAAGAGCCGCAACCCCTGACGAACATTCTCCCACATGGCCGCCTGGCTGACAACCGGCAACCCCAGGACCGCCAGGGCTGCGAACGCCAGATGGCGTCCAACTCTTGTTTGCATGCCTGTGTCTCCCTCGTGAATCCCTTTCGCGACGCCCGAAGGTCCAGCCGGCCTGTCGGCCG
>CALLOB010000086.1 GCA_938005315.1 uncultured Phycisphaerae bacterium | reverse complement strand
CCCCCGGAAATAGGTCATCTCGTCGATCAGCGCCGCGTTGAGCAGCATCGAGGCCGGCGCCCCAGGCTGGATGACCCGGGGGAGGTCCGCAAAGCCCAGCAGGCACTTGACCTCCGGAGCGAGGCGCACGCCGGCGGGCGTTTGCGTCCAGAACACCGGCCTCGTGCCCCATCGGTCGGTCCAGGCATGAACCTGATCATGCCGGCGGTCGGCCAGCAGAATGACGAAGGAACCGTCGAGCTCCTCGACGCCGGCGGTTCCCGCGTCCAGGTATCGTCGGGCCACCCTCTCGGCGGCGGTTGGTCGATGCGCGGCATCGACCTGGCCGCCGACGAGGTAGCCGAAGACGGCGGCATGGACCGGCCCGACCTGCGTGCAACTCGCCTCGGCGGCGGCCGGGGGATGGGGCATCAAGGCCGTTTCACGGCTCCAGCGGTGCGGCTCGGCGCGGGATGGGTCGGCGTTCGGGCCGTCGGTCAGTGCCGCAGCCATGCTTCGGACCTGCTCTGCGGCATCCGCGGAGGGCGTCCGGGACGACGACTGGATACATGCGATCAGACCGGCCATGAGGGTCTGGACCTTTCCCGGGGCGCGGCTGGACGCTGCAGGACCTGACCGTCGGAAGTCTCCGGTCGTATACCGCGCGGATGGAACAGTGACAAGCGTCGGCCGCCCATTCGGCTTGACGCCGCCCGGCGCGGCCGGATAATGGCTGATGCCGCCGTTCGCCGCTGCATGCCCGCGCGTGGCGCGCCTGTTCCGTGCCGCGGCTCCGGCGGCGCGGGAGCCTGCGCTCATGCGATTCCATCACGCCCGCGGCCGCGGGCCGGTGCTCGCCGGCTGCCTGGCGATGGTCCTGGCCGGCTGCGACCTTCCCCCGCCGCGGGCTGGCAGTCCGACACGCACCGACGGCGGCAGCTTCGTCGGGCGGCAGATACCCGGCACGGACGTGGCTGCCGTCCGGCCGATCGCCGAGGACGTGTTCCGGCAGCATTTCCGGATTGACAACGAGAACTCCGACGCCCACATGCTGGTATCGCTGCCCACCGAGGTCACGGAGGGGGGCTCGCCGCAGCGGGTGCGCGACATGATCCGCGACGCCCACAGCCGCCACCGCCGGCTGGGGGAGCTGCACCTCATGCAGGAGGGTCCCAACGTGGTGATCCGCTGCCGGGTCCAGCTGCAGCGTCTGGACACCACCGAGCGGGCGGCGTTCCAGGCGCAGCGCGGCGACGACCGCCCGAACACCACGGCCATCGACCGGGAGGGCGGGGCCACGCCGCGGACCCGGGAAGAGTGGGTGACCATCGGTCGCGATCGGACGACGGAGCGGACCGTCCTGGAGGCGATCCAGAAGCGGCTGAGCGGCGGCGACGCCGGCACCCGGCCGGGATGAGCCCTCCGGAGGAGCTTTCACCATGCAGCAGCGGCCGGCCCCATCGGAGGTGGACCTGCCGCGCATCGCCGCGGCGGTGCGCGAGATTCTCTCGGCCGTGGGAGAGGATCCGGACCGAGAGGGCCTGCGCGAGACGCCCATGCGGGTCGCGCGGATGTACGCCGAGGTCCTCGGCGGTCTGGCCCTGGACCCGGCACGCCACCTGCAGACCGCCTTCACCGAGAAGTACGACGAGCTGGTCGTGCTGCGCGACATCCCGTTTCACTCGATGTGCGAGCACCACCTGCTGCCGTTCATCGGCGAGGCCCACGTGGCCTATCTGCCGGCCGGACGCATCGCGGGGATCTCCAAGCTGGCCCGGGTGGTGGACGAGTTCGCCCGCCGGCCCCAGGTCCAGGAGCGGATGACCGATCAGATCGCCGACCTGCTCATGGCCCGACTGGAGGCCAAGGGCGTGGCGGTGGTGCTCGAAGCCCAGCACCTCTGCATGACCTGCCGCGGCGTCAAGAAGCCGGGCACGAAAATGGTCACCTCCGCCCTGCGTGGCTTGTGCAAGTCCGATGCCCGCACACGGGGCGAGGTGATGATCCTCCTGGCTCACGGGGAACGTTGAGCCGCCGCACGTGTTCAGCGGCGCAAAGCCGCGGGGGGAGCGACAAAGCAGGCGGCGCAGCGCGGCTCGTAGGCCCCGGGCCCTCCGACCATGGATCGGCCCTCCACCGGCGCGATCCTCTGGGTGCGGTCGGCGCGGGCCCCGCAGACGGCGCAGATCGCATGCAGCCGCGTGATCCGGTCCGCCATGCCTTCCAGGGCCGGCATGGGGCCGAAGGGCAGGCCCCAGGCGTCCAGGTCCAGGCCGGCCAGCAACACGTCGGCGCCCCCTTCGGCCAGCGACCGGCAGACCTCCGGCAGGCCGGCGTCGAAGAACTGCGCCTCATCGATCACCACCAGCCTCGCGCCGCGCGCCGCGGCGGGAATCTGCCCGGAGTGCTCGACCGGCACGGCCTCGCAGGATCGCCCGTCGTGGGCGGCGATACGCGTCCGGGCGTAGCGGTCGTCGGAGGCGTGCTTGAAGGCCGCCACCGACAGGCCCCGGGACCGCGCCGCGGTGATGCGTGAGATCAACATCCCGCTCTTACCGCTGAACATGCAGCCGCAGATCAGTTCCACTTCGCCCTGTCGCGGCTTTGCGTGCATGAACGTCGGGAGACAACCTTCAGTCACCGCCCGGCGCGCGGCGCGCCCGGTCTGATAACCGCATCATCGCCGAGTTCCCGGACCTCGGCAACTCCCCGGAGCGGCCGGGCCGCGCGGCGCCGCGTCCGGTAACCGGCGATCGCGGCCCCTGAGCCCCAGCCTCTGTCCGCGGACCGCGCGCCGCTCTTTAAGGCCCCGATGTGTTCGAACGCAGCGCGCCGCTACAGGCGTTACAGCTTCACCCCCGCCGGACGGGAGGGCTAAGACCCGCCTCGAGCGCCACTTGCGCTGCGCGCCGGACGGGCGCAGCGCCGCTGCGCCGGTCGGAACGCCGTCTGCCCGGGGGCTTGACGCGAGGGCGTTCACCGCGCCGGGGCGGCTCCATACAGCCTCGTCGGCACGCGGCCCCGAGACGGGAGGATCGGCGATGGACGGAGGAGTATCCGGGATTCCGGCGGTCGGCGGCCAGGTTCCGGCCATGACCGCGGGGGCCGGTCTGCCGGTCGGGCTCGGCCAGGGGGCCGGATCGGTCCGATCCGCGGGGTTGGACGCCCAGGGGCCCGCGCAGGCCGCCGGCGGGGCGACGTCGATCCTGTCGCTGTCGCAGACTTCGATCAGCGCCTCGGTCGAGTCGTTCATCGCCACCTACGGGCCGGTGATGAGCAGCAACGAACTGCTGGGGGCGGTGCTGCTGCTGCTCACGCTTCAGCTGATGCAGTCCAGGGACCCCGACGAGCGCAAGCAGCTCCTGGGCGCCATCATGGGCCTGGCCTCGCAGATGCAGCAGCAGTCGTCCGGCGGCGTGCTGATGTACAACTCGTCCTCGCTGTCGATCGAAAGCACCCAGATCACCGCCGTTTCCGGCGAGGCCGGTCTCTCGGCCTACCTGGGGGCCATGAACACCGCCCAGACCGCCCCGGGCATCGACGCCGGCGGCGGGCTCAATCTGTCCGTCTGACACGGCCGGCGGAGACGTCGGCCGCTACGGTGCTTCGCGGAATCAATGCATCACCACCACATTGGCCGATACGGTGCTTCACGGCATCGACGCGCAGCCACGATGCGGGCCTCTCACTCCCAGATGACATGCTCGGCGGGAAAGACCGGTCCGTCGGTGCAGCACAGCCGGTAGCGCCAGCCGTCCTCGGCCGCGGGATCGTGAACCGGCACGACGCAGGACTGGCAGGTGCCCATGCCGCAGGCCATCATGCGCTCCAGGCACACCTGGCAGGGCAGGCCGCGGCGGCGGCAGATTCCGGCGACCGCCTGCATCATCGGCTCGGGCCCGCAGGTGTAGATCGCCACGGGGGGAGCGTCGGCGGCGCGGGCTGCCAGCCAATCCGCCAGGACATCCGGCAGGCGGCCGCGGGCTCCCAACGAACCGTCGTCGGTGGCGACGATGGCGGCTACTCCCCAGCGGGCGAGGGCCGGCCAGGCGGCAGAGGGCTCGGCCCCGCGGACCGGCACCGCGGGGTCGCGGCGCAGCGGAAGCAGCTCAGCGGTTCGCGCTCCGCAGAAGGCCAGCACCTGCACGCCCGCCTCGGCCAGTTCACCGGCCAGCCAGATCAGAGGCGGCAGGCCGATGCCGCCGCCGACCAGGCAGGCCAGACTTCCCGGCGGCGGCGGCTCGAAGGGCCGGCCAAGCGGGCCCAGCACGCTGACGGGTTCGCCGGGCTTCAGACGGCTCATCCAGCCGGTGCCGACGCCCATCACGCGGTATAGGATGTCGATCTCCACGCCGCGCGGCCCGCGCCGCAGGCCGCCGATGCTGAAGGGCCGGCGGATGAGGGCTCCGCCGCGCCAGACGGGCCCGTCGGGATCGGTGCACTGAATCTGGAGAAACTGGCCCGGCCACGCCGGGGGGAACGCATCGAATCGCAGGATCAGTTCGGCGTGCCCGGTGCAGAGAGGCTCGTTGGCCGCCACCTGCGCCCGGAACAGGCCCTTGGCCAGCGGGGTCGGCGGCGAACCGGTGTCCGGGAATGAGGCCATGTGTTCGATTCTCGAAGGCCCGACGACCTTCGTCAAGCCGCCGGCGCCGACGTGCCTCGATAAAGGGTGCGTGGCGGTTCAGGCGGCTCCACGGAGGGCCCCGCTCCGTCGGGGCCGCGCGAACGAGCGCCGGAGGGCCCCGCTCCGTCGGGGCCGCGCGGCGGTCACAGGCTCGATACCGGGCAGCCATCCGGCGATCCGGAAACGGCGCTCACGGTGCCGGCTGCGTGGTGGGATTCCTGAGCCAGACGATGCGGTCGAGGGAGTCGTCGGAGCTGTTCGCCGGCACCACGACGTCCGGGCGCCCGTCCGCATCGATGTCGGCCACGGCGAACAGGCCCAGGCTGCTGCGCGCGGGCGAAAACAGCGGCCGGCCCTTCCAGTAGAGCCGCCGGTCCTGCTCGGGTGTGTACCACCACAGGCCCGCGGAGTTGTTGACCGCCACAAGGACATCGTTCTGGCCGTCGCGGTCGATGTCGGCCACGGCCAGATCGACCGGCACGCGGTTGTCGGCGCTGGTGCGGGTATAGTCGGCCAGATACCAGCCGTTCCAGCGGTTGGTCACCGTGGAGGGCTGAAACAGCCACGCGACCCGGCGCCGGGCGAAGGACACGGCGGCCAGATCGGTCAGGCCGTCGCGGTCCAGATCGCCCAGGGCGATGCGGGTGGCACCCTCCATCCCGCTGAGGGGCTTCTTTTCCCAGGCATCCTCCGCGGGCCGCTGAGGATTGACGTACCAGCTGATCACGTTGCGGGAGTCCTCGACCGCGGTGCTGATGACGTCCGGCCGGTTGTCGCCGGTCAGATCGATCAGGGCGACCGAATCGGCCCGGGGCCGCGTCCGGCCGTCGATGACGAACAGGTCCCAGCCCTCGCCGCTGGTCGGGCTCTCCGGCGAACGGAACCACACCAGCCGCCCGTCGTCGTTCAGCGCCGCGACGATGTCCAGGCCGTGCCGGCCGTCGATCTGGCCGGCGGCGACGTCGAACCAGGCGGTGAACTTTTCGCCGATGGAGCTCCTGATCTCGTGGACTTTCCAGTTGGCCGCGACCCCGGGATCGGCGTTGGCCGGGACCCGCAGGTAGAGGATGCGGTCGTTGATCGCCACGAGCACGTCCGGGCGGCCATCGCGGTCGATGTCGGCGATCTCGAGGGCATTGGATTCCAGATAGCGTGCCGCGGAGTCGAGCACCACCTGCCGCCAGCGCGCAGGCTCGCGGAGGTGCAGGACGACCGCGCCGGGGACATCGCCCTTGTCCGGAGCCAGCCCGCGCCAGAGGCTGACGACGTCGAGATCCCCGTCGCCGTCGATATCCGCGACGGCGGCGGCGACCGGCGTGACCGACGGCCGCTGGTCGATGCGGGTCTCCTCCCACAGCTCCACCGGATCGACGTCCGGCAGAGGACAGGCGCACAACAGGCAGACCGGGGCGAACGGCAGGAACTTGCGTGTCACGGGCGGGCACTTCCTTTATTCGGCTCGGCCCAGGAGGATTCCCGCGTAGCCGACGGCATCCGACATCGGGCCGAATCGCTCGCGGAGGACCTCGTGGCTGGTGGTATGGCACAAAAGGCAGGCTTTCTCGGCACCGGCGGACACCGAGGCCGCCACGGCGGCGGCAACGGCCCCGCCGCCGCAGGCGTTCTGGTGCGCGCGGGTCTCGGCGACGATCCCGTCGGCCTTGAGGGCCAGAACCAGGTCGATCAAACGCCGGTCGTTGACGTCTTTGGCCCAGGCGAGAGCCTGCGGCCCGGTGCCCTGCGGCGTGAAGGCATAGCGCGGGCCGTAATGAGTCAGGTCCGTCGAGCCCAGGTAGGCGACCGGGCGTCCCAGCCGGGCGGCCGCCGCCGCCACGGCACGCCCGGCGTCGCAGGCGGCGTCCGTGGGCCGGACCATGATCGGCAGAACCCTCGCCTGCGGGGCCAGAACCTGGATGAAGGGGATCTGGACCTCGATGGAGTGCTCGGCCTGATGGGCGACGGGATCCTCGATGAGCGTCTTGCCCGCGGCCAGGGCCTCGGCGGCCAGCGATTCGTCGATCCGGACGTCGCCCAGCGGCGTGCGCCACGCGCCGCGGGCGAAGACGCATGCCGCGGGCGTGCCGTGACGATGCACGGCGCCGAAGATGACGACGGTCTGGAGGTCGCGGCGGGCCGCGATCGCGGCGATGACACCGGCGGCCACGGCGCCGCTGCAGACCCACCCGGCGTGGGGCACGATGCCGCCGATGGGCGTCAGCGGCGGCGCGACGGCCGGGGCCGCAAGCCGTCGGGCACGGTCGATACACTCATTGAGCTCGGCGCGGCACTCGGCCGCGGAGGCGGGATAGAACTGCCCGGCCACGACAGGCTGTCGAACATGCATGTCGCAGGGCCCCGGTACCGGCACAGGCCGGTCGGATCCGCGTGACAGGTCCCTCCGGGCATCCGTTCACCGGCCGGCAAGGGCATTATCGCCCGCGCTGCTCCGTCCGGCAAGCGGCGATTCAGGGCACCCCGGCGCAGAGTACGAGGCGGCGGACCAGCTCGGCGGCGCTGGGCGTGGCAGCGCAGTCCACGGGCAGAAACACGCCATGGTTGTGGTCGGTGGACAGGATGATCACGCGGTCGTGGAGCACGGCGTGACCGAACTCCTGGGGCTGATGGCCGATGACGAAGAGATCCACGTCCAGGGCCTTGGCGAGCCTGTCGATCAGTTCGGGGGTATGGCGGCGCCCCCAGACCAGCTGGTAGACCGGTCCGCCCTCCGAGAAGTCGAGCTCGCCGGGGCGGGCGAACAGACAATCAATGTCGAAAGTATTCGTGAAGTGGGCGTCGGGCAGCGAATGCGAGAAGAACACGCGATTGGCGCTGCGGGCGGCCAGCGGAAACGAGGCGATGAAGTCGTTCACCGCCTCCAGGACGCCGTCGATGTCGGCGGTCTGGAGCACCTCGGCGACGCCGCGTTCGAAGTCGTTGGTGACCACGCGCCCGCCCTTGGTGATCACGTGGCCCTGCAGCTGGGCCAGCTCGTGGTTGCTCTGGAGGAAGTGGACCTGGTCGGGGAAGAAGGTCTTGTACCGGGCGGCGTCCAGCAGCACCTCGAAGGAACGGTCGGCCTGCCCCGGCGCGGTCGGCTCCTCATGGATGATCTCGTGCAGGAGCACGTGGCGAACCGGCGCCGCCTCCAGTCCGCAGTATCGGACGATCTTCTGGAAGTTCCGGCGGTGGCCGTGAAGGTCGCCGGTCATGACCACCTGCCCGTAGCCCGGAAAGCGGAGCAGGGAGCCGTCCCGGAAAGGGTCTTCGAGATTCAGCGTGGTCGCCTGCTTGAGGGTGTCGATGACCGCGTCGATCATGCCGCCGATCCGCCGGTCGGGTTCGATGCCGCCTGCATGGGGCCGCGTTTACCACGAACGGCCGGACCCGTCAACGTGGCCTCGTTCTTGTCGAGGATGTGCTGGGCGACCTCCAGCCGGCGGATGACCTCGGTCATGTTGGCGGGTCGCTCCTTAGGGTTCTGGCGGCAGCAATCCATGATCAGGCGGCTCAGGGCGGCCGGCACGTTGGGGTTGATCTCCTCGGGGGGCACGGCCTCGCGCGGTCCGGCCAGGTCGATCCCGGTGGGCCGCTTCCTGCTCTGCAGGACCGTGGGGTAGCGTCGTCCGGTAACCGCCCAGTAGAGGGTGGCCCCGAGGTTGAACACATCGGTGCGCTGGTCGAGGGGCAGCCGGCGTTCGACCTGTTCGGGGGCGATGTAGTCGGGCGTGCCCTGGATGCGGCCCTTGATGTGTCCGATCCGGCAGCTCTGGCCGAAATCGATGATTTTCACCTCGCCGTCGCGGCCCAGCATGATGTTATTGGGCTTGATATCGGTGTGGACGTAGCCGAGCTGGTGGAGGGCGTCGAGTCCGGCGGCCACGCGGGAGAAGACCCCCAGCAGCCCGTGGGTTCCCAGGGGGCCGATCTCCTCGAGCGTCCGGCCGTCGACATACTCCATGAGAATCTGAATTTCGCGGAGCTTGAAGAACCGTCGCAGGCGGCGGATCTGGAAGGACTTGCGGAGATAGGGGTGATTGAGCTGCCGGGCGATCTCGTAGTCGGTCTCGGCCTGGACGAGATAGCGGTTGTCGTCGGTGGCCCGGCGGACGACGCGTTTGAGGGCGAACTGTTCGCCGGTGCGCTGGTCGGCAACCAGCCAGATGGTGGCCCGGGCACCGGTGCCCAGTCGCTCGAAGACGGTATATCCCGGGACGCTGAAACTCACCCGACGGCTCCCTAACTCAAGGGACAACCGATAGTTAAGTTTACTTTGAAGTCCGGCAGTCCCCCGGGGAGATGAGTTCTGACCGAACGCTGATTATTCGGACGCCACAAGAGCCCGGTCAATCACCGGCCGCCTGCAAGCGACGCAAAGTATTGTCGGCTAGAACCCGGGGGAAGGCAACTGTGCCGGCGGAAAAAAGCGAGCAGCCACCGGCGGGGCGGAGGGCGTCACCGGCGGGAGGCGGCCCCCGAGGAGGACGGCGTGGGCCGGTTGGTCTGCGGCGCGGGTTCGGGAACCGGGGCCGCGAGGCTGTCGTGCCAGGCCACCCGCTCCCTGGGGATGGACCATTCCATCTGCAGGGCCTTGATGAGCTTCCAGGCGGCGGACCACTGGGCGGCGGTCATCTGGGTGCTGTTGGGGTTCTGGACGATCCCGATCCGGACGACACCGTCGGGGTCGAACCGGACCTGGTCGCGCCAGTTCTTGGCGTCGAAACGCCCGTCGGGCGCGATGACGAAGTGTGGCCGGGCGATCTCCGGGGAGGCGTCGGCCGGCTGAGCGTCGACATAGATGGAGTGCCACCGCGGCGTGCCGGCCTCGGGCGGCATCGCCGGGTCTCGCGGGCGGGCGACCTGCCCGATCAGTTCGGTGCCGCTGAGGTGGGGACTGGACCGGTTGGGCTGCAGCCACTCGAGGATGCCCGCGCCGAGGGTCATCGAAGCGACGAGGCACCCGAGGGTGCGGGCCATTCGCTTATGCCGTTCCATGGCGTATCTGTCGTTTGAATGGCGATGAGGTCTGACGACTGCCACGCTCGGCTCCATCCGATCCGGCCAGTCGTACTTCTACATGAGCTATCGGACAAAGGCAAGTCTCCGGCTGCAGCTTTTCCGCGACCGGAACGCGCGTGTCGCGTTTTTTTTCGAAGGCAGTCGCGATGTCCGGCCGTTGGCCCGCACAACGGTGCGGCGCCTCGGATTATCGGTCGTGAGGCTTCGAGGCGACCGTGTTCGGATCCGGGGCGATTGCGGCGGGCGACACGACACCCACCGCCGCCAGCAGGGCCTGCAGTCGGCGCGCCGCGGAGGCGGGAGCTGCCGGATCGACCTGAATGATGACCTCGAAGGTCGGGTCGCCTCCGGCCAGGTCCGCCAGCCGGCGGATGACCTCGCCCCATGACAGACGCCGGCCGTGCCAGAGCGGATCCCCCTCCGGGTCCAGCCCCAGGACCAGCGTTCCGGCGCTGAAAATCAGGGTGCAGGGCGTACCCACGGGCGGAATGGCCTCGGTGCGCGGATCGAGCCACAGCTCGGCGTAGCGCGGCGGATGCGACTCCGGCAGGGCGATCAACGCGGTCGGGAAATCGACCACGGCCACCACCGTACCCTCCGGGTCGGCCGCCAGTCGCCCGTCGGGCAGAGGTCGCGAGCCGGCGAAGACCCAGCTGAGCCTCTCCAGAGGCCGATCGGAATCCCGCGGGCGAAGCCACCGTTCGATCGGGACGACGGCGGCACCCTCCGGTCCGGTCGTCCGCACATCGATCCGCAGCGGATAGCCCCAGGCCGGCTCGACACCGCCTTCCGGTCCGGTGTACCGCATCGGGCGGCCCGGCACGCAGCCGATCAGTCCCAGGGCCTGGAACAGGTGCTCGGCGCGGCCGTCGATCATGACCACACTCTCGTGCCCGCGGGCCTGCCGGGTGCAGGCGAAAAGCTCGATCAGCCCGGCCCGCATGTTGACCACGCCGTCGGCCTCCACCTGTCGGCGGGCCCAGTCGATGCGAATCCCCGGCTGGTACGTCACGGGCGGATTCGGGTCGCGTTCGGGCGGCCCGGGCGGGACGTCGGGCGTGGCGGACAGGCCGGCCAGCAGCAGTGCAAGGGCGGGCTGGGCATGCGGGAGAGGCATCGGGCGGCACTCGGATTCGGCCACGCATCCGGCCGGTCAGGTCGTGCGGGCAAGCTGTTTGCGGGCGGCCTCGACGGTGTTCCGCAGCAGCATCGACACGGTGACCGGCCCCACCCCTCCGGGCACCGGGGTGACGGCCGAGGCCACGCATCGAACCTCCTCGAAGACCACGTCGCCGACCGTTCGGGCGGTCTGGTGGCCGTCCGGGCCCGTGACGGTCACGCGGTTGATGCCGACATCGATGACCACCGCCCCGGGACGTACGTGCTCGGCGGTGATCAGCCCGGCCCGCCCGGCGGCCACCACCAGCAGGTCGGCCCGGCGGGTGTGGCCGGCCAGATCGGGCGTGAACTCGTTGCACGAGGTCACGGTGGCGTCCTTCTGGGCCAGCAGCACGCTGATCGGCCGGCCGACGATGGCCCCCTGGCCGACGACCACCGCGTGGGCTCCCCGCAGCGCGATACCGACGGTCCCGATCAGCTCCACCACCGCCAGGGCGGTGCAGGGGGCGATGATCGGCTGGCCGTAAAAGACCAGCCCGATGTTGGCCGGGTTCACGCCCTCCACGTCCTTGTACGGGTCGATGCGGTACTGCATGCTCGGGGCGTCGATCCACGGCGGCAAAGGCATGTGCAGCATGATCCCGGTGACCGTGGGGTCTTCGTTGAGCCGGCGGATCTGCTGCTCGACGCAGTGGGCGTCGCACTCGACCGGCAGCCGCACCAGGTCGTAGATGATCCCGGTCTTCCGGCAGATCCGCTCCTGGGAGCGGGCGTAGACCAGCCCGGCCGGCGGCTCGCCGACCAGCACGGCCACCAGTCGCGGGGACACGCCGCGTGCCTTGAGATCCGCGACCTGCCGGCAGACCTCCTGCTGGATGCGCCCGGCCACGGCGTTGCCGTCGATGATCGTCGCTTCGGGCATGCCGACCTCGCCTGATTCTTTTCGGGAGCCGACCGATCGTCCCGGCCGGTCCGGTAGGCCTTTTTCGCCAGCGCCGAGAGCGGCGCTAAGCCCATGATAGCATGATCCGGTCGGTTTATCCCCCGGCATGGGCGGCTCAGGCCGGCGGCGCCGCGGCCTGGAGCCGGGCCGCCAGATCGCAGGCCACGGGCTGTGCGGACGGGGGGAAGATCAGCACCAGCGTGCCGAGCCTCACGTCGCGTTCGGCCGGCTGCAGTTTCAGCCTGCCGGCGGATAAGTCCGCGTACATCGTGCCTGCGGTGGTCGGAACGAAACCCTTGGCGCGATACAGGCTGCCGGCGGCGTCTTCCAGGACCCGCCGGAGCAACTCCGGGGCTACCGGCCGCTGCACGAGGCAGGCCTCGGTCAGGTAGTTGGGATCGCGACAGGGAGCATACTGCCCGCTGACCGCCGGCGGGGACGGCTCGGCCAGGATGTCCAGCTCGACCTCGCAGAAACGCGCCCGGAGCACGCGGGCCGAGGGGTTGATCTCGCGCACGGCCTGTTCGGCGGCCTCGACGTCGTCCTCGTCGCACAGATCGATCCTGTTGATGATCGCCGTGCCGGCCGCCTCGATCTGGGCGGCGACCGCGGGGAGGGCGGGCAGGAGCTTGAGGAAACTGGCCGGATCGACGACCGCGACGATACCGGCGAGTCGATAGACGCGGTCGAGGCGGGTCTCGGCCAGCATCCGGCCGACGGCGCGGGGGTCGGCGACGCCGCTGGTCTCGACGATCACGCCGGCCCGCGGCGCGCCGGTGATGCGGTCGTGAGCGGAGAGGGTCTGGAGGTGTTCGATGAACTCCCCGACCAGGCAGCGACAGAAGATGCTGCCGCCGGGCACGGCCGCCAGGCGGTCGGGGGGGAGGTCCAGGAGCTGCCCGTCGATATCGACCTGGCCGAAGTCATTGACCAGCCAGGCCACGGGGCGGTCGCGGTAATGCTCGATCAGCCGCTTGAGCAGGGTGGTTTTGCCGCTGCCGAGAAAGCCGGTGACCAGGGCCAGCGGAATCACGCCCCGCCCCTCTTCTGCCGGGCCTTTTCCTCCAGGGCGGCCACCAGCGTGGAGATGTCGGGGATGATGGAGGGGAACTTGACCTCGCCGTCGATGCAGATCGTGGGGATCTGTCCGACGCCAAGCCTGGTCATGGCCCCCAGGCCGGCGCGGGTGGTGATCTTGTGCTCGTGGATGACCACCTGGTCGCCGAGTTTCGCGGCCGCCTGCTCGACGGCGTTGACCATGTACTGGCAGGGGGCGCAGGAGGCCGAGTCGAGGGTGACGACATCGACGATGACGCGGTCCTCACGCGAGTAGTCCGGCAGCCGGACGTCCTCGAAGCTCTCGGCGGACGCGGCTCCGACGGTGTGGCGGGCGACGTTCCGCTGATACTCGTCGTGGACCATGCGGGCCACGGCCTGGAGGTTGTCCTCGGGGGTCTGGAACGGCAGATCGCAGCCCGGGGCGAGGATGAAGCCGTCCTGGCCGCCGATGTCGATGCAGCGGATGGCGTCGCGCTTGGCGTCGGCCTCGGTGCCCAGCAGCAGGACGGTGGTCAGTTTGAGATTTCCGCCGAAGGACTTGCCGGCCGCCCGGGCCAGGTCGCGCAGCTTCGCCAGATCGATGTTCTCGTCCACGGAGATGTTGTCGCAGCGCGTGGCGCACATGTTCTCGAGGTTGCGGGTCGCGTTGCCGCAGACGAACAGCGATGTCGGGATCCCGCGGGCCCGGATATGGTCGAAGACCGTGTTGACGTGGTCGGTGACGAACTCGCGAAAATGGGCCGGCGAGATCTGGCTGGTCATCGGATCGACCACGGCGATGACGTCGGCCCCGTGGTCGATGTAGAAGTCGGCGGTCCGGCAGCCGACTTCGGCACAGAAGGCGACCACGCGCCTGACGGCGTCCGGGTCGTTGAACATCTCCAGGAAGATGTTGGTGCCGACCAGGTGCAGGGCCAGGGTGAACGGGCCGGTGATCAGGCCGTAGAGCGCGACTTCGCCGCCGATCTCGCGTTTCAGCGTGTCCAGGGCTCGGCCCACGACCGGGAAACGTCCGCGGGACGCGTCGAAGGCTGGCAGGTCGCCCGACAGACGGCCGGCCAGGGGGTGGGAGATGACCGAGGGCGGGGTCTGGTCGCCCCACTTCATGCCGCAGCCGAGCACTTCGGCCTCGATCTGAAGGTCGAACACCACCGGCAGGCCGTCGGGCTGGTACAGCTCGCAGGCCCGGGTGAGCCCCTGCACGATGAGTTCGTCGGACTGTAGGTATTCCTGGGCGGTCCGGCCGATGATCCTGCCGCCGTGGACGCCGACGAAGGGGATCCAGGCGGGCCGGGGCGTCCGTCCGTTCCGCAGGGCGGTCAGCAGAATATCCTTTCCCGTCAAGGCAGATGCTCCTTCCTTTCTTTCGTGGAACCCCGGTATGCTAGCGGACCGGCGGCCCGACGGCCAGCGGGGCGGTCGCCCGCCGTGCCGGGATGCAGTCGTGGCAGAGAGGAGGCGTGGGATCATGTCGATGTCGATCGATCGCAGGAGCTTCCTGGCGGCCGGGGCGACCGCGGCCACGGCGGCGGTGCTTCCTGCGGCCTTCGGACAGGGCGAGTCCGGCGGCGGCCGGCCGGTGCGCATCGGGCTGATCGGCTGCGGCCGGCGCGGTTCCAGTCTGGCCTCGGTTCTGCTGCGTCTGCCCGACGTGCGGGTGACGGCGCTGAGCGACACCAACCCGGCGAACCTGCAGGCGGCCGCCGGGCTGGTGACCGCCGGCGGGCAGCCGGAGCCGGCACGTTACGGCGACGACCCCGAGGCCTGGCGCAGGCTTCTGGAGCGGGACGACGTGGACGCGGTGGTGATCGCCACGCCGTGGGACCTGCACGCCCCGATGGCGGTGGCGGCGATGAAGGCCGGCAAGTACGCGGCGGTGGAGGTGCCCTGCGCGTTGAGTCTGGAGGAATGCCGGGCCCTGGTCGACACCCACGAGGCCACCGGCGTGCCCTGCATGATGCTGGAGAACTGGAGCTTTCGCCGCGACAACCTGGCGGTCCTGAACATGATCCGCAAGGGCCTGCTGGGCGAGATGGTCCACTGCCACTGCGCCCACTCGCACGACTGCATCGACCACTGGTTCTTCGACCCCCAGGGCAACGACCGCTGGGCGGCGCGGTTCCTGATCGAGCACAACCGCGACCAGTATCCCACGCACGCGCTGGGCCCGGTGCTCAGCTGGCTGGATATCAACGTCGGCGACGCCTGCGCGACGATCGCCTCGACGGCCACGGCCTCGCGGGGGATCAACGCCTATTTCGCGCGGAAGTTCGGCCCCGACCATCCCGGCGCCAGGCGGAAGTACGCCCAGGGCGACATCGTCACCAGCGTGATCCGCACGCAGAGGGGCCGCACGATCGTGGTCAACTACGACATGCAGCTGCCGCGTCCGTACGACAACCGCTGGATGGTCCAGGGCACGCTGGGGCTGTACCGCGAGGACCCCTCGACGGTGTACGTCGTGGACCGCAGCCCGAAGTACCACGCGTGGGAGCCGTTCGCCCCGTACCAGAAGGAGTTCGACCATGTCTGGTGGCGGGAGCACGGGGCGGCGGCCGGGGCCGCCGGGCACGGAGGTACCGACTTTCTGGAGCTCAAGACGTTTGTGGACGCCGTGCGGGCCCGCACCCAGACGCCGATCGACGTCTACGACTCGGTGACCATGAGCATGGTCATTCCGCTGTCGGAGCGATCGATCGCCGCCGGCGGGGTTCCGGTGGAGTGTCCGGATTTCACCGGCGGCCGGTGGAAGACGCGCCGTCCGACGTTCGCGCTGGAGGCGTGAACGGCCCGTCCCGCGCGGGGACCGGAGCGGGGAGCATCGGGCAAAGCCGGATGCGGCCCGGGAGTGTTGGCGGCATGGGCGATGCTTTGCCGGTGATCCTGGTCCTGGCCGTCGGGCTGGCCGCTCTGGCCGTGGCGGTGCTGGGCCACCTGCAGGCGGTCCGTCGCCGGCAGGAGCTGCAGAAGCTGGCCGCGGACCTGGGGCTGACGTTCAACCCGGCACGGGACCGCCGGATGCAGGACCGCTTCGCGGCCTTCGAGTGCCTGCGGCAGGGCGCGCAGCGCTACGCCGTCAACGTGCTGAACGGACGCCTGAACGGCCGGTCGGCCTGCGGCTTCGACTATCACTACGAGACCTACTCCCGCGACGCCAAGGGCCGCCGGCAGACGCATCACCACTGGTTTTCGGCGGTGGTGATCGACTCGGGTCTGCCGCTGGAGCCGCTGTTCATCCGGCCGGAGGGCTTCCTGGACAGGGTGGCCGAGTTCGTCGGCTGGGACGACATCGACTTCGAGCTGGACGCGTTCTCGCGGCGTTTCTACGTCAAGGCCCCGAACCGCAAGTGGGCGTTCGACGTGATCCACCAGGCGACGATGGAGTTCCTGATGAACGCACCGACGTTTCACATCCAGTTTGCCGGTCCGCACGTGATGGCCTGGCGCAGGAACCGGCTGGCCGTCGGGGAGTTCCGTCAGGCCATGGCGGTGATCGAGGGCGTTCTCGACCGCCTGCCGGAATACCTGCTGCGGGAACTGAAAGGAGGCCAGGGCGGATGATCACGAACATGACGGCCTGGACGTCGGCCGGCGCGGCGCTGCCGCTGCTTCAGGGCGAAGGTCTGATCGGTCTGGCGGTGATCGGCGGACTCGTGCTGCTGCTCCTGCTGGTCGTCGCGGGGCTGTACAACGGGCTGGTGCGGGCCCGCAACGCCTGCGACGAATCCTGGGCCGACATCGACACCGAGCTGCGCCGCCGCTACGACCTGATCCCCAACCTGGTCGAGACGGTCAAGGGCTACGCCGGGCACGAGAAGGACACGCTCGAACGCGTCATCGCGGCCCGAAACACCGCCATGGCCAACCACGGCTCGCCGGAGTCCCAGGCCCGCGACGAGAACCTGCTGGTCGGGGCCCTGCGGCAGCTTTTCGCCCTGTCGGAGGCGTATCCGGACCTCAAGGCCAACCAGAACTTCCTGGCCCTGCAGCAGGAGCTGGCCAACACCGAGGACCGCATCCAGCGTTCCCGACGCTTCTACAACGCCAACGTGCGGGATCTCAACAACCGTATCCAGGTGTTCCCCTCGAACATCGTGGCCGGGATCTTCGGCTTCACCCGCCGGGAGTACTTCGAGATCGACCAGGCCGCGGCCCGCGAACCGGTGCAGGTGCGTTTCTGAGCGGCCGGCGCGCCGGAAGGGGCGTCGTCAGTCAGCGGTCCGCGACCGGAGCCTCCGGAGTTTGCGTTCCGGCCCGGGGCAGATCGAAGCCGGCCAGTCGCACCAGCCCGCGGAGATCCTCGAGGATCAGGTACAGCGCCGGGATGATCAGCAGCGTGATCCCGGTGGCGAACAGGATGCCGTAGCCCAGGGACAGGGCCATGGGGATCATGAAGCGGGCCTGTCGCGAGGTCTCGAAGATCATCGGGGCCAGTCCGCCGAAGGTGGTCAGCGTGGTCAGCAGGATCGGCCGGAACCGCCGCACGCCGGCCTCGAGCACGGCCCGGGCCGGGGAGGCCCCCGCGTCGCGTCGCCGGTTGGCGTATTCCACCAGCACGAGGGCGTCGTTCACCACCACGCCGGAGAGGGCGATGATGCCCATCAGGCTGACGACGCTGAGCGTGTAGCCCATGAGCAGATGCCCGAACACCGCCCCGACGATGCCGAAGGGGATGCTGACCATCACGATCGCCGGCTGCAGGTAGCTGCGGAAGGGGATGCCCAGCAGCACGTAGACCAGCAGCAGGGCCGTCACGAACCCGCTCTTGAGGCTGGCGAGGCTCTCGCGCATGTCCTGCTGCTTGCCCTGGAAGCTGTAGCCCAGCCCCGGATGGCGGCGGACCAGTTCGGGCAGGACCGAGGCGGTCAGGGCGGCGATGACCTGGTCGGTCTCGCTCTGGGGGACGACGTCGGCGGTGACGCTGACCGTGCGCCGGCCGTCCCGGCGGCTGATCGCGGTGTAGGCCCGCCCGCTGCGCACCGAAGCCACCTGGCGCAGGGGCACGTCCGCGCCGGCCGGGGTGCGCACGATGAAGGCGTCCACGTCGTGGAGGCTGACGCGCTGGGACCTGGGCAGGCGGACCATGACCTTGATCTCGTTGCGGCCGCGCTGCTGGCGGAGGGCCTCGGCGCCGTAGAACGAGCCGCGCAGCTGGCGGGCGACCTCCGCGGCGGTCAGGCCGAGGCTGCGGCCCTCGGGCAGCAGCCGGAAGTCGAACTGCTGCTTGCCGGGCATGTAGCCGTCGTCGATGTCCCGGACGTTGGCGAACTGGGCCAGGGCGGCGGCCAGCTCCTCGCTCGCCCGGTCCAGCACGCCGATGTCGCGGTGGGTCAGCTCGACGGTCAGCGAGGCCCCGGCGCCCGGTCCGCCGCGGTCGGACTGGAAGCGGAGCGACTCGAGCCCCTCGATCGTGCCGACGCGTTCCCGCCAGAGGCGGGCGAACTCGGCCGTTCCGACCGGGCGGACCTCCGGCTCGGTCAGGTAGGCGGTGACGGCGATCTCGTTCTCCCGGACGGTGGCCCGCACGCCGCGCATCAGCCGCGGGCCGCCGTGATCCGCGGCCACTTCCTGGGCGGCGCGGACCAGCCGGTCGGCGACCTGCTGGAGCCTGGCCAGCGGCGATCCGTAGGGCAGCGTCGCGGTGGCGTCCGCCTGGTCGGCCTCGACCTTGGGCATCATCTCGAAGCCCAGCCGTCCGCTGGCCACGTAGCCGACCACCAGGATCAGCGTCGCCAGGCCGCAGGCGACCGTCAGGTAGCGGTAACGCAGCACCGACTCCAGGAACGGACCGAAACCCCGCTCGATCGCCCGCGAGATCAGCCGGCTGAGCCGTTCCTGCCCGCGGTGAACCGCGCCGCCCAGGCGCGTGGCGTTGTCCTTCTTCATGTGGGCCAGGTGGGCCGGCAGCACGAACAGCGACTCCAGCAGCGAGACGATGAACACCGACGAGACCACGATCGGGATCACCCGCCAGATCTTGCCCATTGTTCCGGGGATGAACAGCAGCGGCGCGAACGCGGCGATGTTGGTCAGGATGCTGTAGACCACGGGGGTGGCCACGTCCCGTGTCCCCCGGATGGCCGCCTCCAGGCGGGCCATGCCCCGCTGGCGGTATTCGAACACGTTCTCGCCGACCACGATCGCGTCGTCCACCACGATGCCCAGGGCGATCAGGAAGGCGAACATCGACACCATGTTGACGGTCGCGCCCGCGGCCGGCAGGAACAGCAGGGAGCCGAGAAACGAGACCGGGATGCCCAGGGCGACCCAGAAGGCCAGCTTGTACTCGAGAAACACGGTCAGCGTGATCAGCACCAGCACCAGCCCCATCGCCCCGTTGCGCAGCAGCAGCTCCAGCCGCTGGCGGTAGATCTCGGATTCGTCCCGCCGGACATCGATCTGGACGCCGGGGGGCAGATCCGGGCGGATCTCCTCCAGCCTGCGGCGCACGGCCCGGGACACGCCGATGGGCGTCTGGTCGCCGACGCGGTACACGTTCAGATTGACCGCGGGTTTGCCGTTGTAGGTCACGAAGCGGTGGCTTTCCTCGAAGGCGTCGCGGACGGTGCCCAGGTCGCGGACCAGCAGCTGGGTACCGTCGGTCGAGCTGATCACCGGGATGTTCTCGAACTCCCGGGCCCAGTCGCGGCGATCCTTCATCCGCAGGAGCACTTCGCCGGCGTCGGTCCGCAGGCTGCCGCCGGGAAGCTCGATCGACGCCGCCCGGATCCGCTCGGCGATGTCGTGGAGCGTCAGGTCGTAGGCCCGGAGGTTCTCCTGCGGCACCTCGACGCTGACTTCGAAGACCCTCTCGGGATTCAGGTCCACCTGGGTGATGTTCGGGTCGGCCAGCAGGCGGTCGCGGACCTGTTCGGCCAGCTCGCGCAGCACCCACTCGTCGGCCTCGCCGTAGAGAATGACGTCCATGACGTCGCGCCGCTGGGTCATGAGCACGACGTCGGGCTGTTCGATCTCCTCGGGGAAGGTGGTGATGCGGTCCACCTGCTGCCGGATCTCCTGGTAGACCCGCTGGGCGTCGGCCCGCTCCTCCAGCTCGGCCATGACCGTGCCGAGACCCTCGCGGGCCTCCGCGGTCACCTCCTTGACCCCGGTGATGCCGCGCACGGCCTCCTCGACGGCCAGAATGATGCCCTGCTCGACCTCCTCGGGGCTGGCCCCGGGATAGGGCACCTGGATACTGACCATGTCCAGGTCGAACTCGGGAAAGACCTCCTGCTTGACGCGCAGGGTCATGATCGCCCCGCCGACCAGCAGGAAGAGCATCAGCAGGTTGGGCGCCACCGAGTGCCGCGCCATCCACGCGACGGCCCCGCGACGGTCCGCGTCAGTCTCCACGCCGCGCCTCCTGCGTTGCCGGGCGCCAGGCCGATCCTCCGGCCGCGCCTCCGTCCGCCGGCCGGGACGAGCCGCTGCGGCGGTCGCGGGTTCGCAGGGGCATGCCCGCCACCGGCGCGGCCAGATCGCTGACCACCAGCCGCTCCCCCGCCCGGGCGCCCGAGCCCACCAGCACCGTCTCGCGATTGCCCCGGATCACCTCGACGTCCCGGATCTCCAGGGCGTCGTTCTCATTCATGATCCACAGCCGGCGCCCCTCGCGCAGCGCCGTCCGCGGCACCGTCAGCACGTCGCGCACCTCGCGTCCCTCGATGGTCACGTTCACATAGGCGTCCAGCAGCAGCGGCAGCCGCCGCCCGTTGGCGGCGTCCAGTTTCAGCGGGTCGGGGACCTCGATCAGCACCCGGGCCATGCGGCCCCGCGGTTCCAGGTCGGCCAGCAGACGCACCACCGTGCCGGACCATTCCCCGTAAAGCCCGGTACCCAGTTCCTGCCGGATCAGCGCCGGCGACCCCGGCGTGCCCCGGCTGTCCGGGAAGACGATCCAGCCCAGCTCATCCACCGGCACCGCCGCCTGCACCCAGTAACGGTCCGTGCCCACCAGCGTTCCCAGCGGCGACTGCGGCGTCACCTGCGAGCCGACGTCCACATTCTCGGATCGGACCATGCTGTTGAACGGCGCCCGGATCGTCGTGCGTTCCAGGTTCAGCTCGGCCTCCCGCAGGGCCGCCCTTGACGCCTCCAGCATGGCCGTGGAGCGCGCGAGCTGGGGGCGACGCAGCGCCAGCTCCATATCCTGCTCGCTGGCCTGGGCCTGCATGTCCAGCAGCTCCCACTCCCGCCGGGCGATCTCCTGGTAGCCCTGCTCGAGCTTGAGTTCGTACTCCGACTGGGCCAGCTGTCCCCTGACCCGCTGCACGGCCAGCTCATAGTCGCTCGGATCGATCCGCAGGATCGCCTCGCCGGCCTTGAAGCAACCGCCGGGCACGAACTCCGGGCTGAGTTCCACGATCTGGCCGGCCACCCGCGGCTGCAGCACGATCTCTTCGGCGGCCGTCACCGTGCCCATCGCCTGGATCACCGCCGGAACCGTGGCGCGCTCCAGGATCATTACCTCCACCGGCGTGGACCGCGCCTCCGGCGGGCGACGCTCGGCCCGCGGCGCGGTTTCGATCAGCCGCACCGCCCCGGCGACGGCTCCGCCGATCAGCGCGACCGGCAGCAGCGCCGTCAGCACGAAGCGCAACAGCCGCCCGGCCGGCCCCGGCCGGAGGCTGCCTGCCACCGTCGGCGGTCCGGCCGGCTCGCCCACGCGCCCATCCTCGCTCATGAAGACGAACTCCTCGTCGCCGGAACCTCCCGGCTCAGACGCACCGGCTCGGCCAGCTCGCGCGTCCATGTGCCCCCCAGGGCCCGGTACAACTGCAGGCGGAACCCCAGCAGCTCGCGCCGGGCGACGACCAGGCCGCGGGCCAGCGACTGGGTCCGCTCCAGCGCCGCCAGCACCGGGAGATAGTCGTTCAACCCCTTGAGATAGCGGCCCCCGGCCTGCCGCAGTGCGTTGCCGGCGTCCTTGAACTGCCGGTCCAGGGCTTCGATGAGGGCGCGCTGCCGGCGTTCCTGGGCCAGGGCGTCCTCGACCTCCCGGATCGCCCGCAGAATCGTCAGCCGGTAGTCCGCCAGCCGCTCCTCCACCACCGCCAGCGTCCGCTCCACCTCCGCCTGCCGCCGCATCCCGTCGAACAGCGGAGCCGACAGCCCGCCGGCCAGATTGAGGAACCAGTCATCCAGGACGTTGTCGATATCGTCGGCCTCCAGCCCGCCACCGCCGGTCAGGCGTATCGCCGGCAGCTGATCCGCCCGGGCCGCCGCCACCCGCTGATCGGCGGCCTCGAGCCGGGCCAGCGCCGCCCGCACGTCCGGCCGGCGGGTCAGCAGCTGCGCGGGGATGCCCGGGACCGGCTCGTCAGGCACGTCGGTCAGTTCACGGTTCCCGATGCTCAGTTCCGTCCCCGGCGGCCGGCCGAGCAGGACCGCCAGGTCGTGTCGCAGCACCTCCTCGCGGGCCTGGACCAGCGGAATCTGCCGCTGGACGTCGCTGACCGCCTGCCGCTGCTGGTACACGTCCAGCGCGGAGACCTGTCCCTTGCGAAAACGCAGTTCCACCAGCTCGAGGTAGGTCCGATTGGTCGCGAGCTGCTCGTCGAGAATACGCCGCAGCTCCTGTTGCTCCAGGATGCGCAGCCACCGGTCGGCCACCTCGGCGGCCAGGGTCATGGCGGTCGATTCGAGCTCCGCGCGGCCGGCCTGGAACTCCAGGTCGGCGGCGCGGTAGCCGGCCGCCACCCGGCCCCAGAGGTCCACCTCGTAACTGGCCCCCAGCGAGAGCCCGAAGCGGCGTGTCTCGCGGGTCAGGCGCGTCGGCGGCTGCTCCTGCATCGCGGCGTTCAGCAGGCTGCTGGCCGACAGGCCGGTGTTGCCGCTCGATCCGCCGCCCGATCCGCCGCCGGATTGAGCCTGCCGCAGGGCACTGTCCACGCCCCGCGCCGCCCCCTTGAGCAGGGCGTCGCGCAGCCGCGACCGGAAGGACGGACTGTCCGTCTCGACGGTCGTGACCGCCCGGCGCCACCCCGCGTCGCCGGTCAGATCCAGATGCGGGTACAGGCCCGACGCCGCCGCCACGACCCCGGCGTTGGCCTGGGCGAGCCGGGCCCAGGCCTGCCGCAGCGTGAGGTTGTCCCGCAGCGCCTCCTCGATCAGCGCGTCGAGCTCCGGGCTGCCGAATGTCTGCCACCAGCGTTCGCTCACGGCCGGCGCGGTGTTCTGAAGACTGAACCGCTCCGGCAGCGTGCCCTCCGGCGGGGCCTCGCGGCGGGGCA
>CALLOB010000085.1 GCA_938005315.1 uncultured Phycisphaerae bacterium | reverse complement strand
CGTGCGGCTGCAGGCCGCCGAGGCCCGGACCATCGACGACCGGCCCGGTCACCGTGTCACCGGTGTGCTGAGGATCAAGCCCGGCGGCGAGAAGACCGAGGAAGTGCCGTTTGAGGCCTGGTTCGACGCGGCGACCGGCCTGATGCACCGGCTGGCCTACGACCACACCGCCTGGATGCGCCGGCGCATTTCCGGCGTCCTGTCCAACGCGAAGCTGAACCGCTACGCTGAGGAGTTCCGCCTCAAGCCGGTCGATCCGGGTGCTCCGATCCCCCCGGAGCGTTTCGGGTTCAAGCCTGCTCCGCACGACGAGCGGGTGACCGCGCTTCGTCCGCCCTCCCCGCAGGAGATGCAGCAGAAGCTCGTCGGCCGGCCGGCGCCGGAGTTCTCCGGGAAGGACTTCGAGGGCAAGACGGTCAGCCGGGACGACCTCAAGGGCAAGGTCGTGGTGCTGGACTTCTGGGCGGTCTGGTGCGGTCCTTGCCTGATGGCTCTGCCCGGGTTGCAGCAGCTGGCCGACAAGTACGCCGGCAAGCCGGTGGTGATCCTGGGGGTCAACACCGACCCGGCCACCGCGCGGCCCGAGGTCACCGCCGCGCTCAAGAGCCGCAAGATCACCTTGCGTCAGATCGCCGACGACAGCAACGTGATCGCCCGGGCCTTCCGGGTCTCCAGCTTCCCCACCATGGCGGTGATCGGGCGGGACGGGATCGTCCAGGCCATCCACGTGGGCTACTCTCCGGACGAGATGGAGGCCCTGTCCCGCGACATCGACCGTCTCCTGAAGGGCGAGAGCCTCACGCGCCACTGAGGTCCGCCCGGGCTCCTGCTCCGCGAGATTCAGCTATCGGACCATCGCTTCCGCTGGTCGTCCCGCCGGTTCTTATCGGACTGGTGCCGAAGATCTGTCTTCATGAGCTCGCGCGACGCGAACCGCGATTGACATCGGTCGGCTACAGCGCCTAAGAGACATCAAAGGGCCCGTCTTTCCGGCGGGGCCCGGCATAACGCCCCCACCGGCCCGCCTCGGCCGGGGCGAGGGACGGTGCCGCAAGAGACGACACGCGGCGGCCTTGAGAAAGCCGCCCGCAGAGGAGAGAGCAGCCCATGACCAACTGTTTCACCCGCCCGGTCTCTGTTCTGGCCTTGTTCCTGGTCCCGGCCGCCGTTCACGCGGGCCTGATCGTGGACGGACACCTCGGCGACTGGGGGGTTGTCGTGGCCGACAACAACGGCAGCACCTACAGCTTCCTGCCGGGCCTCGATCTGCTGGGCTGGCACATCGAGGACCAGGATGACAAGGCCGGGCACGGCTTCGTTCTCGGTCCCAACCAGGGCGGTCAGGATTACGACGCCGAGATGATGGCCGTCGCCCTGCAGGGGGGGCGGATCCACATCGCGATTGTGACCGGCCAGCGACCGGACAACGGGCTGGCCAGCTTCGGCCCGGGCGACATCCGCATCGAGACCGCATCCGGCACGCTGGGCATCGAGGTCGGCGGCGGCGCCGGCGGCGCTGGCGGTTCGCTGATCACCGCCGGCGCGCCCGGCTCGACCTACACCCTTGACGGCAACGGCGTGACCAAGTCTCACATGGTCGCGGCGCCGGCCCAGGTCGCCGGCTCCATCTGGTCGCAGGCGACGTGGCTGCTGGACCCCATCAGCCCCAAGGGGCCGGTGCAGATGGAGATCAACACCGGCAGCACGCTGCTGGGCACGGCCGATTACGTCTACACCCGAGACAGTCTGACCGCCCAGCACGCGGTGATCGAGCTGTCCTTCGATCTGGCCCTGGTCGGCGGGCCCGGGGAGTCGTTCTCGGTCCACTGGCGGCCGTCGTGCGGCAACGATGAACTTGACGTGTATGCCCTGGTTCCGGTCCCTGAACCGAGCGTGCTGGTGATGACGGCGATCAGCGCCGCGATGACATTCGTTCGCCGGCGGCGCTGATCTTGCAGAAACTGCCCTGACGCAGACCCACCCGGCGGTCGCATGTCGTGGCTGCCGGGTGGGTCTTCCATTAGACTGCCCCCTCGATGAAGCCATGCGGGGCAGCAACATCCACTCAGGCGGGTCGGCGCGAGCATCCCCCGGCCGGTTGGTGCCCGCATGTCGCCCTGGCGCTGGGGCTGGTTCTGACCGCAGGCGCGGGTCTGTGGGCCGACGGCGTCTACCACGAGGATGACTTCAAGCACTTCCTGCTGGCCCGCTGGTCCCGGCATGACCCGGGCTACCTGCTGGACTGGTGGGGCCGGCCGGGCTTCACGGTTCCTTACGCCCTGATCTGTGCCTGGGGTCCGCCGGAGGCGGGCTGGCATGCGGCCCGTCTTTTCTCGGCCGTGCTGACGGCCGCCACTGCCGCACTGGCCTGGGCGGCCGCGCGCCACTGGCGCCTGCGGCACGCGTGGCTGGCGATCGTGGCCGTCTACCTTCAGCCGATGACGCTGCGGCTGTCTCAGACCACGCTGACCGAGACTCCGCTGGCCTTCTACCTGGCGCTGTCGACCTGGCTACTGCTGCGGGGGCGTCTGAGCGCATCCGCGGCGTTGATGGCCCTGGCGCCGCTGACGCGGCACGAGGCGGTCCTGCTGTGGCCGGTATGGGCGCTGGCGATCCGGCAGGCCGGCGGCGGATGGCGTGCCTGCCTGCTGATGGGCTGGGCCATGGCGGCCCACAACCTGCTGAGCCGGCTGTTTCTGGGATCCTGGCCCATCGTCCACTGGTTTCAGCCGGAGATCACCGACTTTTACGGCTCCGGCACGTTGCTGTCTTACGTGCCCAAGACGCTGATGGCCTTCGGGCCGGCGGCGGTGCCGGCGGTGATGGGGGCCAGGCGGCTGGCGCGCCGACCGCTGGGCTGGTTGCCGGGGACCTGCGCGCTTCTGTATGTCGTCGTCCAGACGCTCGTGTTCATGCGGGGAGCGTATGCCTCCGGAGGCTATGCGCGTTTTCTGGTGCCGTTGGCGCCGTGGGTGGCGGTTCTGGCCTGCGCGGGGGTCGGACCGTTTCTGGTCGGGCGTGCCGCGGTAAGGAGGCGGGCGTGGCTGGTCGGCGGGGCGCTGACTCTGGCTTTCTGGGCGGCCGGTGAATGCGCGTGGCTGTTGCAGCCGCCTGTCGTCGCGCCGCGCTACGCAGGTCTGCTGCTGGCCGGGCGTCTGGCCGGGCTGGCAGCCGCCGGAGTCCTGGCCCTTGCTCTGGGAATCATCTGGCGCGGCCCGCGCGAAGGCGGTCTGCCGGCGATGGCCGGTGGTTTCACGACGGCGCTCTGCGGCGTTCTCCTGCTGGCCGGCCCGGTCTGGGCTTTGGTGCCTCTGCGACTCAAGCCGGAGCACGCGCTCATGCGCGAGGCGATCGCGCCGCTGGATGCGCTGGGCTGGAGAAACCGGCCGCACATCGTCGTGAACTACTGGTTGTGTTACTGGGGCGACATATGGGTGCCGCACAACATACCCGCACACCGGGAGGCCTTGCGGCGGGCGGCGTCCGGCACGCTGTTTATCTGGGACGCGCGCTTCTGTCCCGAGCCGCCGCTGTCGCTGACATATGACGACATGGCGGCAGATCCCGACTGGCGGTTGATCTGGCTCAGCAGGTCCGTATCGCCGGGCGGTCTGCCGTTTCTGGCGGTCTTCGAGCGCCGTTCGAATTCGCCGGGGGGTAACGGCGAGGATGCATGAGGCGGCCCACCGGTTGCCGCCGGCGGAGCATCCAAAGCGGCCCTCCTCGGGGTTGCCACCCCACCCGGTGAACCTTAGAATGCCAGCAGCGCGGCTCCGGAAGCTGCCGAAGCTCCGTGGCGCGCCGCCGTCGCCGTCCGGCTGCGGCGCTACATCTGCGAGGCGCGGCCCATGCTGAAATGCCGGACACCGGCCAGCTCTGCCGCCGGTTTATGAGCACGATTCACGCCACTTCGGCCTCAGCTTCCACCGGAGTCCGGCAGTCGCCGGCATCGACCGGCCGATCGCAGGACCAGGTCGCCGACGGTCGGGATCGCTGGATCGAGCGTCGCGTGCAGGGATGGCGCTGGTCGGTTCATCCCGAGTGGCTCTTTCTCCTGGACGCCCCCGACGGGCCGGACTGGCTGCGGCTTCCCGATGATTCCAGGGCCCAGCTGGTCAAGGCCAACGACAACCGGCACGTCTGGCGCGTTGAGCACGGTGAGCACACCGTTTTCGCCAAGATCAGCCGTGCCGGGGGCTTCTGGGGCCGGTGCCGACAGGCGATTCTGGGGCCCGACTCGCATCGCGAAAAGGCGGTGGCGCACTATGCCGCCAGGCACGGCATCTCCACCGTGCGGCCGGTGGCCTCCGGATACGCGCCGCGTGCCGACCGTGGCCTGGCCAGCATTCTGCTGACCGTCGGGCTGGCGGACGCCGAGCCGCTGAACACCTTCTGGAGCCGGCTCGATCCGGCCGATCCGGCCACCCGCCGCGTCAAGAACGCCTTGATCGACGTGGTCGCCCAGCTGATCGCCCGGGCGCACCAGAACGGCTTCGTCCACACGGATCTGCACGCCGGCAACGTGCTGGTGCAGTGTCCGGCCGGGACGGGCTGTTCGGCGGTGTTCGTCGACCTGCTCAACGTGCGGCTCGCCCGTCCCGTGGGCGACGGCACGCTGGCCCGCAATCTCGCCCAGTTCAACCAGTGGTTCCGCCGGCATGCCCCGCTGACCGACCGGATCAGGTTCCTGGATCGCTACCTCCACTGGCACGGCGTTCTGGAGCGCGAAGGAACGTGCGGCCGGCGGCTCGGGCTCGACCGCCGGGAGCTGCTTGCGGCTATCGACCGCGCGGCCGAGTCTCACGCCCGGTCGCTGTACGCCAAGCGCGACCATCGGGCCATGGGGGAGAGCCGCTATTTCGCCCGCATCCGCCCGGCCCCCGGATGGCGCGGGCACGTTTTCCTGCAGTGCAAGCATCCGGTGCCGGGCTCGCCGGCGTCCGGTCGCATCTTCACGAGGGCGCAGTGGAGCGGCTGGCTGTCGGATCCGCTGGCCTGGGTACGGGCGGATGATCAGCGACGGCTGATCAAGGATTCGCCCAGTGCCACGGTCTGCCGGGCGACGCTGCCGTCGATCGAAGGGGGGGACCTCGAGATTCTCTGCAAGCGGTCGAGGCCGCGGAATCTGCTCAAGCGGATCAAATACGCCCTGCGGCCCTCGCGGGCCCTGCGCACCTGGAAACGGGCCAACGCATTGCTCAACCGCCAGATCCCCACCGCCCGCCCGCTGGCGGTGCTCGAGCGACGATGCCTCGGTTTGCGGCTCGACAGCCTGCTGATCACCGAGTACATCCCGCACGCCCGGGATCTGGACACCGTGCTGACCGTGCAGCTTCGGGACATGCCCGGCCCCCGGCAGCGTCGGCTGAAAAACGAGATCATCGCCTCGCTGGCCGACGTGGTGCGCCGCTTTCATGCCGGGGGTTTCGTGCACCGCGACTTCAAGGCGCCCAACATCATGGTCCAGTGGGACCCCTGCGGCGAGGACCCGCCGCGGGTGCTGCTGGTCGATCTGGACGGCGTGCGGCAGCGGCGGCGCGTCGCTCCCGGCGCCTTCCTGCGGGCGATGATGCGCCTCAACGTCAGCCTCGATCACTGTCGGCGCGTCTCGCGGACCGATCGTCTGCGATTCCTGCTGCGTGTGCTGGCCCGCCCCGGCGTGCCGGAGCCTGCGTGGAAGGAGACCTGGCGGGCGATCGCCCGGCTTTCGGCCCGCAAGCGCCGGCGCAAGGAGCGCGGCTACCGGCGCATGATGGCCCGCTACGGCCGTCCGTGATCCGCCTGCACGGTCGCCGTCGGAGTCCCACATTCGACACTTTCGACCGGTTCGGCTGCGCGAGCCCCGGTTGGATTCCCCGGGCCGGCCGGAGGAGCGCAGGGAGAGCGGGATTTCCAGAGCGCGGCGGCCCGCCCGACTTGCCAGGAGCGGACGGATGCGTTCTACTGGTGCCGGCCGGGGGATATCCCGGCGCGGCTCGCGTCCCTCCGGCCGGCGGCGGGGGTCGTTCCAGCCGCCGGCACTATCGGTGAAGGCCCGTCGATGCGCGCTGCACGGCCGGCGGCCCCGCCGGCGCGCCCGGGAGCCCCGGAAGCCTGTCGAGGCCAGACGTTTGGAGATCATCCGCCGCCAGCGCGGCGACGAACTGCTGAAACCCGGCGAGATGACCGACCTGCGGAGTCGGCTGCGCGGCATCTCGGCGGCCCACGACCTGGTGACGGTGATCGCCTGCGCGTTCGACCACCGGACGCGGATGCTCCCGTTCATCTACGCTGACACGCATATGGCCCCTGCCGGGGTTCGGGCGATCGCCGCCGCCATGCTCGACGCGGGCTTCGAGAAGACCCGCGTGGTCCTGCAGCAGTGGAATCCCGGCTTCCGGCCGTCGCGGATGCGGCTCGACGGCCGGGTGCCCGACCTCTTCATGGTCTCCAGCATGCAGATCCACACTGCCGCATGCCGCGGCCTGCTGCGCGACGTCGCGGCCATCGGGCCCGACCGGCGGCCGCTGGTCATCGCCGGCGGCCCCAAGACCATCTACGAGCCCTGGGACGTCTTCGGCACCGATCCCGACCGGCCGGCCGGGGCCGACGTGGCCGTGACCGGCGAGGAATACGTGCTGCTGAGCCTGCTGGAGGCGGTGCTGTCGGTGCGGGCCCACGGGGAACCGATGCGCTCGGCCTTCCGCCGGGCCCGCGACGCCGGCGCGCTGGACGACATCCCCGGCCTGGTCTATGCCCGCGGGGAGCGCAACGGGCCGGCCGAGGAACTCGTCGATACCGGCACCCAGCGCCTGCTGGGCGACCTCGACGAGCTGCCCCACCCCGTGCTTGGTTACCGCGTCCTGGAGCCTTCCGGGCGCGGAGCGGAGCTCGGCCCGCGGCCTCTGGAGGCCTCGGAGGTTCGCCGCCGCAGCCCGATCGCCGCGCTGGTCCTGACCTTCGGGTGCAAGTTCAACTGCTCCTACTGCCCGATCCCGGCCTACAACCAGCGACAGCACCGGCTCAAGAGCCCCGAGCGGATCGCCGACGAGTTTCGCAGGCTCAACGCCGAATACGGTCTGCGCTACTTTTTCGGCGCCGACGACAACTTCTTCAACAACCACCGGCGCACGCTGGACATCCTCCACACCCTGGCCCGCACGCCGATCGGCGGCCGGCCCTTCCGCAAGACCATCCGCTGGGGGACCGAGGTCACGGTGCACGACACCCTCGGGATGCGCGACGATCTGCCGCTGGTCCGGGAGGCGGGCATCCGGGCGCTGTGGCTCGGGGTCGAGGACATGACCGCGACGCTCGTCAAAAAGGGCCAGGACGTGAACAACACCTGCGAGGCCTTCCGACTGCTCCAGCGGCACGGCATCTGTCCCATGCCGATGATGATGCACCACGACGGCCAGCCGCTCTACACGCCGGGCCGCCCTTACGGCCTGCTGAACCAGGCCCGCCTGCTGCGCCGCTCCGGGGCGGTCGGCCTGCAGGTGCTGATGATCACGCCGGCCACCGGCTCGAGGACTTACGAGAGCACCTACACCTCCGGGCTGGTCTTCGACCGCGTCGCCGGCCGCAAGGTCGAACCGCACATGCTCGACGGCAATTATGTCGTCGCGACCGCCCACCCCCGGCCCTGGCGCAAGCAGGTCAACATCATGCTGGCCTACCTCTACTTCTACAATCCCCTGCGGCTGATGTGGGCCCTGATTCGCCCGCGCAGCCGGCTGTATCTGGCGGACGCGGGCATGCAGGCCATCGGCATGTACGGTGCCGCCCAGACGGTGCGAAGGACGCTGGGCTGGGCGATCCGGCTGTGGCGCGGCCCGGCCACGCGCAAACTCAGCCCTCCGGCCTCAAGGATTCCGGTCCGCGCGCCGTATCGGCAGCCCGCCGCCGTGGCGAATTGAGCCCCGCAGGCGCCGGCTCGCGGTCCCCTGCCGCAGAAGGGCCGGGACGGCTCGCCAATAACTTATATATGACACCAATGTGGCCGGTCTGTGACGCGGCCGGCCTCCGGGTTCAGCGGCGTTTCGGAGCCTCCGCGTCGCAAGGCGCGCACCGGTCGCTTGACAGCCTCGACGCCGGGGGCCTATGGTGGCAGCGCGGGGCCGGCCCGCGGCCCGGTGCCCGTCGGCGGCGATCATGAGCCAGCGGTTCTTCATCATCGACGGTTTCTCGCAGATCTTCCGCTGCTATTACGCCCCCTTTCGCGTGCTGAACGCCCCTTCCGGCGAACCGACCCGGGCGACGTTCGTCTTCACTCAGATGCTCCTGCAGCTGATCCGCGAGCATCACCCCGACTATCTGGCCATGGTCATGGACAGCGGGCACGAAACCGTCTTCCGTCGCGCGATCGATCCGGCTTACAAGGCCAACCGCGAACCGCCGCCGGAGGACCTCGTTCCGCAGATCGAGCGCATCGGGCAGATCGTGGCCGCCCAGAAGATCCCCGTCCTGGCGGTGGAGGGGTTCGAGGCCGACGACATCATCGCGACCATCTGCCGGCGGCTGGCCGACCAGGACATCGACATCGTCGTGGTCAGCCGGGACAAGGACCTCGACCAGCTGCTCTCGGACCGGGTGCGGCTGTTCGATCCGGGCAAAGGCGAGTTCATCGGGCCAGCCGAACTCCAGGCCGCCAAGGGCTACCCGCCGTGCAAGGCCATCGAGGTCCAGACCCTGAGCGGCGACCCGACCGACAACGTGCCCGGCGTTCGGGGCGTGGGTCCCAAGAAGGCCGCGGCGTTGATCGCGAAATACGGCACCGCCGCCGGCGTGCTCGCCCACGCCAACGAGTTGAGCCCGGCGATGCGGGCCAACGTGCTGGCGTTCGCCGACAGCCTGGAACGCACCAGGCAGCTGGTCACGCTGCGCCAGGACGTGCCGCTGGACTTCGACCTTCAGCGTTGTCGCTGGCATGCCGTGGACTGGTCGGCCTGGAAGCCGATCTTCGAGGAGCTGGGCTTCCAGCGGCTGCTGGAGCAGGCCATGGCCGCACCCTCGCCGGAGGTTCGGCTGCCGCGGATACCGCCTGCGGCGCCCGAGTCCGATCCGCCCGATGCGAAGTCCGGGGCGGCCCCGCCCGCCGGGGAATCCGAGATCGCGCCACCGGCAGGCCGCCCGGAGCCCGGACCGGCCGCGAGCCTGTTCGACATGTCGCCGCCGGGAGGCCTGTTCGATCAATCGCCGGGGGCGCCCGCCGTGGTGAGCCCGCCGGGCCGCACCTACGTGCTGGTGGACGACGCGGAGAAGTTCCGGGCGTTCCTCGCGGATCTGCGACGACAGGAGGTCTTCGCGCTGGACACCGAAACCACCAGCCTTCAGGCCGTGGACGCCCGGCTGTGCGGCCTGAGCTTCTCCTGGCGGGCGAACACCGGCTACTACCTGCCGGTCCGCGGGGTCGGCCGCTGCCTGCCGCTGGAGGACACGCTGGAGGCCCTGCGGCCGGTCCTGGCCGACCCGTCGATCCGCAAGATCGGGCAGAACATCAAGTACGACATGGTGGTGCTGGCCTCGCACGGCGCGCCCGTCCGCGGGGTGTGGTTCGACACCATGATCGCCAGTTTCGTGCTGGACAGCTCCCGGCCCTCGCACGGCATGGACGCCCTGGCCAGGGAACTGCTGGGCATCACGCCCATTCCGATCAGCGACCTGATCGGCCGGGGTCGCGATCAGGTGAGCTTCGACGCGGTGGACACCGCCCGGGCCTGCACGTACGCCGCCGAGGACGCCGACGTCACCTGGCAGCTGGCCGAGGTGCTCGGCCGGCAGCTGGACGGCAGCGGGCTGGAGCGGCTCTTCGCCGAAACGGAGATGCCGCTGGTCGAGGTGCTGGCGGACATGGAGTGCGAGGGGGTGCGGCTGGATCCGCAGGTGCTGGCCCGCATGAGCCGCGACCTGCAGGAGCGACTGGACGCCCTGACCCGCGAGATCCACGCCGCCGCGGGTCGGCCGTTCAACATCGATTCGCCGCGGCAGCTGGCCACGGTGCTGTTCGACGAGCTGCGCCTGCCGGCCGGCCGCAGGACCAAGACCGGCCTGAGCACCGACGCCGAGACGCTGGCGGCCCTGGCCTGGGAGACGCAGCATCCGGTGCCCAGGCTGGTTCTGGAGTACCGCGAAGTCAGCAAGCTCAAGGGCACCTACGTGGACACGCTGCCGAAAATGATTTCGCCGCGCACCGGCCGGATCCACGCGAGTTTTCACCAGACCGGGGCCGTGACCGGCCGGCTTTCGTCCAGCGATCCGAACCTGCAGAACATTCCGATCCGCACCGAGCTGGGCCGGCGGATCCGCGAGGCTTTCGTCCCGCGCGACGCGGACCACGTCCTGCTGACGGCCGACTATTCCCAGATCGAACTGCGGGTGCTGGCCCACTTCTGCGGCGACGAGGCCCTCCGGGCGGCCTTCGCCTCGGACCGCGACATCCACCAGTTCGTGGCCTCGCAGGTCTTCGGCGTGCCGCCGGATCAGGTGACCAGAGAGCAGCGCAGCCGGGCCAAGGCGGTCAACTTCGGGATCATCTACGGGCAAACGGCCTACGGTCTGTCGCGGGGCACGGGCATGTCCGTCGGCGAGGCCCAGGCCTTCATCGACATGTACTTCATGCGCTACCCCGGCATCCGCATGTTCATCGACCGGACTGTGGCCGAGGCGCGTCGGCGGGGTCTGGTCGAGACCATCCTCGGCCGGCGGCGGGCGATCCCCGAGATCAACTCGCGCAACAGCAGCGCCCGGGCCCAGGCCGAACGCCTCGCGGTCAATACCGTGATCCAGGGGTCGGCCGCGGACCTGATCAAGCGGGCGATGATCGGCATCCACCGCCGGATCCGCGCGGAAGGCCGTCCGTCGCGGATGATCATCCAGGTGCATGACGAACTGGTCTTCGACGTTCCTCGGGCGGTCGTGGAGGCGGAAGCGGCCTTCATCCGCCAGGAGATGTGCACCGCCCTGCCGCTGGACGTGCCGATCAAGGTGGACATCAATTGGGGCAGCAACTGGCTGGAGGGGAAGTAGCGGGCGCTGTCGGCCATCCCGGCCGGAACCGGACAAAGGGCCGGCCGCCCGTCGTGGAGCGCGTGCGTTTCAGGGGGCGCTTACACCGGTCGAACGCCCGCGGCAGCCGGCGAAGCGGCAGGACGGGGCCGCGGGAAGCGTCCCGGCCCCTTCCGTGCAGGTCGCCCGCCGGCGCGCCTGCGGGCCGCGAGGCTCAGGTCTTTCCGATCACGTCCGGGTCGGTCTCGGGAACGGCGTCCGAGGCCGGGTCGAACCATTCGGGCTTGAAGACGATGCGTTTCCTGACGTCCATGGCCAGGTTGCTGACCAGCGTGACCACCGCGTCGTTCAGCCCGATCAGGCCGTTGCAGCGCGGCTGATCCGGGCCGTCGGCGGGCTTGCCGCTGCGGATCAGCCAGGCCAGATGCTCCTGTTCCTCGCGATAGCCGCGGCTGGTGAGCGTGTCGGCCACGCCGACGGCCGCACCCCAGGCCCGGGTCGATCCGGAGTCGGCCATCGCGCGGCTGACCCGCGACTCGGCCCAGTTGATCCGCGTGTCCTTGCCGGCGCCTTCCTGGAAGACGTAGGCCTCGGCCTCCTGCAGCAGGATCAGGGTCGCCTTGGTGCCCATGACCTGCTCGCCGTAGCCGTCGAAGGCGTTGGTACTGATCGAGGAGTACATGACCACCGCGTTCTGAGCGTCCGGGCCGTACTCGTAGGTCAGGAAGGCGTGGTCGGGCAGCTTGCGGTCGTTCTTGAAGTAGGAGATCAACCCGGTCCCGTGCACCGCCGTCGGCAGGATGTGGTGGTGGGCTGCGCCTTCGGCGGCGTGGGCGGCGCCCATGGCCTGCAGGAAGATGCTGCAGGCGTCCAGCTGGTGGCTGCCCAGCTCGACCATGAGCCCGCCGCCGGTCTTGGGATCCACGCGCCAGCGAATCATCTGCTCGATCGAGTCGTAGCCGAACTTCTGGAAGTCCACGCCGGCATCCTCCTTCGGCACCGGGGGGTACCAGCTGTCGAAGCGGCCGTCCTCAGCCCCGGGGGCTCCGTTGCCGGTCTGGTTGCGGTGCCAGAAGGCCCGGATGTGGCGGATGTCGCCCAGCACGCCCTGCTCGATCAGCGAACGGGCGTTGGCGTACATGTAGCTGTAGTGCCGCTGGTGGCCGATGGAGAGGAAGCGTTTGTACTGCGCGGCCGCTCGGACCATCTCCTTGCACTCCATGACCGTGCCGGCCATGAGCTTCTCACAGAGCACGTGCTTGCCGGCCTTCAGGGAGGCGATCGTCGCCGGGGCATGCAGGAACAGCGGCAGCGCGATGATGATCATCTCAATGTCGTCGCGCTCCAGCATCTTGTGGTAGTCCTCGTACAGCTGGACCTTGTCGGCCCTGGGCCCGTACTTGTCGCGGAAGTACTGGCGGGCCCGGGCCTGGTTGCTCGGGCGGATGTCCGAGAAGGCCACGATGTCCACGTAGGCCGGGTTGCTCTGGGCAATGTGGGCGTAGCAGCCCTGGTTGCCGGTGCCGATCAGCCCGGCCCGGACCGGTTCGCCCTTGAGCTCCTCGTAGCCGAAGTACATCGCCGCAGCCGAGGGGATCGCCACCGCGCCGGTCAGCATCTGCCGCCGGCTGATCTTCACGGCGTCCCGGAAGTTGTCCGCACCGGCCTGTCGCTGCTTGTCGTTGAGCACCATGTCTGGCATTCCTCTCGTCAGGGCCCCTCGTCCGGGGCACGGGTTTCAGCTCGTCTCAGGCTCCGTCCACATCCGCCGGCCTTCGCCTCAGCCTCCGCAGCAGGTCCGGCAGGAACAACACCGGGCGATGATGGGGTCCAGCCACCGGCTCACGAAAGCGTCCAGGCCGCACCAGCGGCCGACGCGGGACGTCGCGATGACCATCAGGGCGATGGCCTCGATCAGGTTCTTGTTCACGAACAGGTAGTGACCTTCCTGCGCCGGGTAGTCCGGCAGCCACGGCAGCGGCGGCATGCAGGTGTAGTACAGGGCCAGCAGCCCGATCGCCCCCAGGGCCGACAGGCGCGTGAACAGGCCCAGCATCAGCCCGGCTCCCACCGCCGTCAGGGCCAGCATATTGGCCCAGTCGATGAACTCCGTCGGGCCGGGCGGGTAAGGAAGCCCTTTGGCGAGCTGCCTGGCCTGGATGCGGTCGGCCTCCTCGAGCCGCCCCTGGCTGCGGGCGTTCAGAAAGGCCGCCTGCAGCCGGGCCAGCACCTCGGCCTCGAGGTCCTTGACCGGCTTGTAGGCCCGCATCTCCAGCGCCGCCCGGGCGCGGGCCTTGCGGCCGTAGAGATCGGTGAGCCGCTCCTTGTTGTAGTCCATCGTGCCCAGCGCCCGCTCGGCGGCGACCACATCGTTTATGATCGTCCGGTAGTCCGCCAGCTGAGCCTGGAAGTCGGGGTCGGCGTAGATCGACTCGACGTAGCCGGCCTTGAATTCGGCGATCCGTCGGGCGAACGCCGCCGCGTGCCCGGTGAAGCGGTCCACGTGGGCCCGGTCGTCCAGCACGCCGGCGACCATCGCCGCCAGACCCACGTCGGGTTCGCCGCCCGGGGCCGCCTGGAAGCCGGGCACCCGCTGGGCCAGGACCGCCTGCACCCCCGCGACCAGATCGGCCTCCGGAAGCGTTCCCTCGCCCAGCGCCTCCCGCACTTCGGCAGTCACGCTGCTCAGTAGCTGGGCCGAGGCCGAGGCCAGGTAACCGGCGAAGGCCGGGTCCTGCTCGGCCGCGCCCAGACGCAGATCCCTGAACTTCTCGACCGCCTCCCGGACCTCGCCCTCCAGCCCGTAGTGACGGGCGAGTTGCCTGTAACGGGCCTGGACCTTGGCCCGGGTGCCCTCGACGGTCAGCCCCTCCAGGCCGTCCACGTCCTTGACCATCCACCGGTAGAACGGTCGCAGCGGACCGGCGGATTGCACCAGATAACCGGTGGCCTGCCAGTCGTCCTGCATCAGCTTCCAGACGCCCTCGTAAAAAAAGTGCCACCCGATCGAAATCCGCAGCAGCACCAGGAAGAAGATCGACCACCCGGTCACGGTGCGGACAGCCGGTCCCGATTGTGCCAGTTGGAGTGTTGTGTCTGCCATGATCGTCTCGTGTACGGACCCGCTCAATCCACGACGCCTTGTCCGCTCTATGCCCGGCCGACGCCGGGTTCCAAACGCACATCCCTATGCGGCAGGTTGAAGGTCACCACCCGGACCGGGGGGATTCCAGGAGCGGGGCGCCTGTCCCGGACAGCCAACAGGGCGGCGATGTCCGAGTGATTGTGGCAGAACTCGGCCGTCTTGTCGAGTCCGGCCACGAACAGAGCGGTGGCCAGGGCATCGGCCGTGGCCGCATCGGCGGCCAGAACGGTCACGCTGCCGACCTCCGTCCCGCCCTCTTTCGACCCGCTCTCCACGGGCCGTCCGCTCCGCGGGTCGATGATGTGTCCGAACTTCCGCCCCTGATCCTCGAAAAAGCGATGCGCCGCCCCGGCCGTGCCCAAAGCCCGGTCGCGCAGATCAACTGTGGCTAAACGTTTTGTCGTATCGAAGGGATTCTCTATTCCCACCAACCAGCCTGTTTCATCACCGGTCGGCGAGCCCGACGCCAGCATGCTGCTGGCTCCACCCTGAAGCATCGCTCGCCGGATGCCGAAATCCTCGCGGATCCGCTTCATCGCCCGGTCCAGCGCGTAGCCCTTGCCGATGGCTCCGAAGTTGAGCTCCAGGCCCGGCACGTCGAAGCGGACGCTGAGGTTTTCCTCGCGCAGCCGCACGTGCCGCAGACCGCTGGAGGCCAAGGCCGAGGCGATCTCCTCGTCCGAGGGGACCCGCGGTCGGCCGTCGAGGAACCCCCAGGCCCGGACCAAGGCTCCCGCGGCGGGATCGAACGCCCCGTCGGTCATGCGGTGGAGTTCCGCGGAGCGCCGTAGAAGTTCGAAGATCCGGGCGTCGGTGGGGACCTCGCGGCCGACGGCGTATCGGTTGAGATAGTTGACCAGGCTGGAGTCGCGATAGACGCTCAGAAGCTCGTCAAGTTCGCTGATCGTGTCCAGGGCACGCTCGCC
>CALLOB010000084.1 GCA_938005315.1 uncultured Phycisphaerae bacterium | reverse complement strand
ATCCGTGACACTTTCCGCCGCGTGCCGCATCAGGATACGCCGCGTCGTCAGCGGGACGCCCGCGGCCGCCAGAAGCGAATTGAACGTGGTGCGGAACGCGTGCATATCGAACGTGCGGCCGCGCTCGTCGCGCTTGTCGATCTTCCAGGACGGCCTCCCCTTGCGGTCCTTCCCACAGACCCGCTCGGCCAGCCCCGCCGCCGCAAGGTCCAGGCCCAGGACGCGCAGAACGTCGCTCGAAACTGCCAGCAGCGGCGTATCCGCCGACAGGCGGGCGGGGACGGGCCGCCGCTCGCGGATTGCCTCGCGCTGGGCATCCTGAAGCCGCTCGCTCAGGTGTGCCCGAAGGTCCGCGGCAAGGTCGGCCCGCAGCGGGATATCCGCGCCGCGACGGGCCTTCTCGTGCTCGGGCCGCAGCGTTGCGTACGGCTCGGCACCGTCCAGCGTGGCATCCCCGACCCTCAAGGACCGCAGCTCGTTCAGCCGCAGCCCCGTCAGGACCAGCGCCTTGTACGTCAACGCGCGCTGCCGGCCGAGTGCTTCAAGCCGTGCGACCAGATCGGGCTTGTCCTTCAACCGCTCACGGGCCTTCGCCTCACACTTCGCGATGTTCTCAGGCGTCACCGCCTCATACGTCCAGGACGCGCGTTTCTTCGGCTCGCCTTCCTTCTGCGGCACCTTGACGGGCGGGCGGCCGTACTCGGCCAGCGGTCGCCGGCGTGCGGCGTCGATGAGCCGGCGCAGTTCGTCAACGGCCAGCGCCCGACGATGCCGCCGGCGGTCCGCGCGCTCATTCGCGCGGCCCAGCCGGGCAAAGGGGTTCGCCACGAGCCGGCCGGTATCCACACACCAGTTTCCGAATGCGCACCAGCTTAGGACGGTAATAAAGGACACCCATTTATCATTGACAACTTTGGCCGGAGGGGGTAGGCTCGGGCTCGGAAAGGCAGGTGGGTGATGACGGTGGCCCGGCGGGAGATCGTGGAGGAGAACGCGGCGGGGGTGTACCACTGCGTGGCCCGGTGCGTGCGGCGGGCGTTTCTGTGCGGGCAGGACCCGTACACCGGCCGGAACTTCGAGCACCGCAAGTCCTGGGTGCAGAGCCGGTTACAGACGCTGGCGGAGGCCTTCGGCGTGGAGGTTTACGCCTACGCGGTGATGAGCAACCACCTGCACGTGGTGCTGCGGAACCGGCCGGACCTGGCGGCCGGGTGGTCGGCCGAGGAGGTGGTCCGGCGCTGGCTGCGGGTCTTCCCGAAGCGTCGCACGCCCGACGGCCGGGCGGCCGGCCCCGGTGCGGCCGCGGTGGCGGCGACGGCGGCCGACGCCGGCCGGGTGGCCGAGCTGCGGCGGCGGCTGTCGAGCATCAGCTGGTTCATGAAGTCGCTCAGCGAGCACATCGCCCGGCGGGCCAACCGCGAGGACCGCTGCCGGGGGCGGTTCTGGGAGGGGCGTTTCAGGTGCCAGCGTCTGGCGGACGAGGCGGCGGTGCTGACGTGCATGGCGTATGTGGACCTCAACCCGGTGCGGGCCCGGGTGGCCGAGTCGCCGGCGGATTCGGCGTTCACCAGCGTGTTCGACCGCATCCGCGGGCGGCAGGGGCGGTCGCGTGTGCGGCGGGCGCGGCGGATGGTGCGGGCGGGCGTGAGGCTGACGGCGCGTCAGCGGAAGCTGTGTGCGGCCGCCCGCGCGCGGTCGCGTCAGGACCGCTGGCTGTCGCGGCTGGACGCGGAGGGCTCGCCGCTGTCGAACGTGTCGGAGGTCTCGTACCTGGCGCTGGTGGACTGGACGGGCCGTGCGTTGCGTGAGGACAAGCCGGGGGCGATTCCGCCGTCGGTGGCCCCGCTGCTGGAGCAGCTGGAGATCAACACGGAGCGTTGGGTTGAGACGGTGGAGCGTTACGGGCGGCTGTTCTTCCGGGTGGCCGGTCGTGCCGAGATGATGTCACGCCTGGCCGGGGCCGCCGGGCTGCGCTGGCTGCGGGGCATCGGGGCCAGCCGGGCGGTCTTCACCGCCCGTCCCCGTGCGGCCTGACGACCCGTCGGCCAGGGGCATGGGGGCCATCGCACAGGCCCCAGCCTCCGGCAGCTGCCTTTAGAAGCCACGGCACCTCCCCCCTTCCGGAACCTCCCGCAACCTCTTGCGGACTCCCACAACCCCTTGCAGGCGCCGCTTTCTCCTGGGCAACCCCTTGCAGGCGCCGCTTTCTCCTGGCCCGGCGTCCGCACCGGCCGACGGACGCGAACCGCCGCTGCGGCCGGCGATCTTCACCTATTCCGCCGGCAAGACCGATGCTGGGGATCTCCAACCCGCCGTTCACCACCTCCGGCCCGATCCTCGCCGATTCCAATCTCCGCGGTATATGGGTGTCCATATCTGCTCTGGTCCCCCGCGCATGGCCGGCGTCTGGATCGGAGTTCAGGTCATGCCCGGGCGCTTGAAGGCGTCAAATGCGTATTTCCGTCGACTGCTGCCGTTGCACAACAGGTGGTTCGCCCGGGACCCTCCATGCCCAGGACGACCTTTCAGCTGGCGGCCTCGCTGACAGTGCCCGAGGGATGCCGGCGCGATGAGGCGTACCGCAAGGCGGTGGATTGCGCGCTGGACTGGCTCCAGTCGAAATATCCGAATCAGCTTCCGTCCTTCGCCCGGGAACCGAAGAGCTTTGATCTGGATGAGCACGGTCAACAGCGGCTTCAGGCGGTGTATATCCCCGGGGACGGTCTCTGGAGCGCTCGCCTCATTCACCCCGATGCGCCGTTCGCCGGTCGGCCGGCCGTGGCCGGCCGTACCTGGACCACGGAAATCGCCCTGCTTCACGGGCAAGAGAATCTGAAGTTCGCGGTGCGTGTGTCCTGCGTGTCGGCTCCCTACGCAACAGAGCCCTTCGCGCTGACGCGCCCCCAGATCGTGGTCCGCCTGGCCCGGCAATTCGACCTGCGGGAACTGCGTCCCCTTGACGGTCGTCCATGGCTCCTGCAGTCGAAGGACGAGCTGGAAGAGCTGCATGGTCTGCTGACGAATCCTCACCGGACGCTGCCGGTCGTCCTGCTGACCGAGCCGAATCCCCAGGACTGGCCGGGCAGAGTCGCACCTTATGTGCTCGACCACGAGGAACTCGCCCAGCGCACCCAGGGATTCGCCCATGTCGTATGCATGCCCCGAAACCTCGGCTTCGCCTGGACCGACAGGGTCGGCAAAATCTGGTCGGCGTTCTGGGGGGCCGTACGGACCTATTATCCCGGCCTGGACTTCGAGAATGACTCGCCAACATGGCATCCGCGCGTCCTGCCGGACCGGATTGTCTTCTGGCGATATGACGGCCTGGAGGCCGAAGCAGCCTTCGCATCCTTTCTGATCGACAAGCTTGCCGCGCATGCAGCCTCCAAAAGCATCGACTGGGCAGGGTGCCTGTTCTTCGCCGACGCCCGGGTCCGCCAGGCGGCGCTGGCAAGGGAACGGCTCCTCGGTGCCTTTGAAGAACAGCGACGCAACAGCGCTGATGAAATCAGCTTCCTGCGGACCAGGCTCGAGGAAGTGGAGAAGGTATATGACGAAGAGATCGCTTTCCTCGAGGAAAAGGTCAAGAGCCTTACCGAAGAGCGCGATGTGGCTCTCCGGCTCGGGGAAGCTGCGGAAAGCGAAAGCCGACGGCTGACGGAAGAGTACCGCAAGCTGCAGTTCCAGAATGACGCACTGCGCGCCCAGCTCAAACGAAAAACCGGCCTTACCGCCGACAGCGAAGTCGAGATCCCGGACAGCTACGACGATATGCCCGACTGGGTCGACCAGCATCTGGTTGGGCGTCTGATTCTGCATCCGCGAAGTTTCAAGGGCATCAACGACCAGAGACGCCGTTTCGAAGACATCAAGCTGGTCTACCGGGCCCTGCTGCTGCTGGCCGATGACTACCGCAACATGAAGATGGGCATCGATGGGGCGAAATCCGCACTTGACCGGAAACTCAAAGAAACGGGATTGGAACTTCGCGGCTCGATCACCCCGAGCCGGGCCGGTGAGCAGGGAGATACCTACGTCGTCAAGTACCCGTTGAAAAGCGGTCAGAGGCGTCTTCTGGACTTTCATCTCTGCAAGGGAAAGAGCCACGATCCGCGATATTGCCTGCGGATCTACTTTTTCTGGGATGAGGAAAACAATCGTGTCGTAGTCGGCTGGCTGCCGACCCACCTGGATACGAGAGCCACATGAGTGATGCCCGTCCCGGGCACCGAGCAGGCCGGCGAGGGCCGCCCGCCGGTTGATCTCGCCGCGACGGACTGCCACGGCTGACGTATCGGCGTTCTGCCTTTCCGGAGGCGACGGGCTGTCTCATCACGCCGGACCGCCGCGCCAGGCCCGGTCCAGATCGGCCACGTTCAGGCTGAAACCACCGCTCCCGTCAGGCGCGCGCACAACGAATCGCTCATCGGGACGCGTCCGTCCCAATGACGTGAACGCCACGCCTGTCAGGGAGTCCGTCTCCCGCTCCATGCGCCCGGCCGCATCCGCGGCGACCTGAAGCACGTAGCCGCACGGCACCTCGACCAGCCCTTCAACCGGGGTGCCCAACAAATGGACACGCATCCAGTGCCCGCCGGCCCGTGCAGGTGTCAAGAAGCGGGAAGGCGGTCCTGGGATCAGGAAGGGGGATGGTCCGGCGGATGCGGCGGCGGCAGGGTTCGCGCCGCGGGGGAATCGCGGGGCGGATGAGCGGTCAGGCGTTCGGCA
>CALLOB010000083.1 GCA_938005315.1 uncultured Phycisphaerae bacterium | reverse complement strand
GGCCACCGTCATCACCCACCTGCCTTTCCGAGCCCGAGCCTACCCCCTCCGGCCAAAGTTGTCAATGATAAATGGGTGTCCTTTATTAGGTCTTATGATAAATGGGTGTCCTTTATTAGGTCTTTTTTGGTGTCCTTTATTAGGTCTTTTTTAGGTGGCCTGTGCGTAGGATGCAGACAGGTCATCCCCTTCGGGATTGGCACGATGCGATAAATCCCTCGCGGCGAAGCCGCCAGTCTGGTAACATGAAACAGCGTTCAAGCCGGAAGACGGTCTCCCCGACAGGTGTAACTCAGGAAGGCTGGTTCTCCATTTCAGGCTGAACCAGGACAGTTCTGGAAACCAACGCTGTGTCGAGCGTCAACCCGAAGCTCTCGAAGGATCGCGAGGCGGTGCTCTTGAAGTTCAAAGAGTTGATCGACAAGGCGAACACCGCCTGCGATGCATACGAGCAATCTGGCGATGGGACTATGCGGGGCGACATGTACTTCGAGCTTCGGGTAAGCTCCATCAACCTCCTGAGTCGTCTTGCCTCGGAAGACAGCATCTATGTGCAGGAACTGAGGAGCATGTGGCCAAACCCCTTCTCCATCAAAGGCGTACTTGAAGCTGCTCGCCTCGATTATCTGCAGGGCTTCATGGCGGATCACAAGCTCCTGATTTCCGCTGAGGTACTGACGGATCTGCTCGTACAGGCCGAAGTGCTGCTTGATCATGACTACAAGGACGCCGCTGCTGTGATTGTCCGTGCAGTGCTGGAGAACGGAATCAGAAAATTATGCGAATCACACGAGGTTGAGGCAGCCAAACGCGACACAATTCAGCAGTTGAACGAAAAGCTTTACAAGGCGAATGCCTACTCTGCGTTATGGCACAAAGAAATCATTGCCAAGGCAGAGATCGGTAACTGTGCGGCACATGGACGATTCGATCAATATACAAAACAAGACGTAATCGCGTTCCGTGACTTCGTGCTTCGCTTTTTGGGCGAGTACCTGAAGTAGTTCCACCGCAAGCCTGATCCAGATCAGAAAAGGACAGATCAGAAAAAGACACCCATATACCGCCGAGGTTGGAATCGGTGAACATCGGGCCGGAGAGGCCCGCCGTCGGCCTCGCGAGAGGGGAGAGCAAAGGACACCCGTGAGTGTGCAACAGGAGTGTGCAAGGAAACCCATGCATTGACCAGGTTCGAAGGCAGGAGAGTCAGGTCCCCCCGGGTGCCCGCCCTCAATCACGGGGCGTCCTTGATTCTGTCGGAGGGACGGGCTCCGCCGCGTCCGAATCTGCGGCCCCGACAGAGCGGGGCCCTCCGAATCAAATGAGAGGTGCGAAGTCAGAAGTATGAAGTCAGGAAGCACGAAATAAGAAGCGTGAAGTCGCAAGTATGAAGTCCGGATGAGGTTGCGCGGCCCCGGAGGGACGGGCTCCGTCGCGTCCGAATCGGCAACCCTGGCAGGGCAGGGGCTCTCCACGGGGCTTGCCCCCGGGAAAGCCCTCTCCCGGTGCGGCGGGGCGATCCGTCGCCGTTCGACCCCTCACGGATCCGGCACGACCCTGCACGACGGCACGACCTGCATGCGGCCGGCAGGCTTGACATCGCCGACGGCCAGCCCCAGGCTTTCAGCCGTGGCCGGGAAAAGCCCAGGGGCAGGAACGACCCGGCTCCGGGGCAAGAACAGCCTCGCCCGGGCGGATGCGGGCCCGGCTCTTCCAAAGCCACTGGACCGACTGGCGGGATATCGACGATCGGCCTGCCGTGACCGGCGGGATCCGTGGGAAACGCGTCATGCTTGACCTGGCCTTCTGGTCGCCGGTGATGACCGCGGGGCTCCTGGCCGGCGGCTCCTCGGGGCTGCTGAGCGTCTACATCGTGGGCATGCGCATCCCCTTCCTGGGCGTCTGCGTGGCTCACGCGGCGCTGGCCGGGGCAGTCTATGGGGCCCTGGCCGGGCTGGAGGGGACGGCCCTGCTGCTGCCGGCTCTGGCGGCCGCGGTAGTCACCGCAGTTGCCCTGGGACTGGCCGACCCGCAGCGCCTGCGGATGGACTCCAACGTGGTGCTGGGGCTGCTGTTCTCGGTGACCATGGGGCTGGCGTTCGTGGGATTCGGCCTTTTCGGCGTCTTGGGCCGCAGCGACAACGACGTGCGGGGGCTGCTTTGGGGCAGCCTGACGTTCTGCGGCTGGAAGGACGCGGGGCTGATGCTGGCCGCCTCGGCGGCGCTGGCCACTTACGTCACGGTCTTCCGCAAGGAGATGCAGGCCATCCTGTTTTCCCGCCGCGACGCGGCCGCGGCCGGCATCCTGGTCACGCCGGTGTGGACGGGTTTTCTGGTGCTGACCGCCGCGGTGATGACCGTGAACTTCCAGACCGTCGGCGGCCTGATGATCTACAGCCTGATCACCAACCCGGCGGCGGCGGCCTTTCAGCTGGCCCGCGGCGGGGCGAAGGTCACCTGGCTGGCGGTGCTGCTGGGAGCAGCCAGCGGCCTGGGGGGCTTCCTGATCTCGGCGCTGACCGACCTGCCCAGCGGTGCGGTGATCGTGCTGGTCTCGGCCGGGCTGGTGCTGCTGGCGGCGGTGGGTCGCAGGTTGCGGGGCTGAGACCTGCCGCACGGCCGCTGCGGGCCCGTGCCCGGGGTCCGGCTCCCAGGCACCCGGCGCGTTTTCTCGCCCCCGCCGCCGGCATCTGCTATCCTGATGCCCGGGGCCCGGCAGGCCGGTCCGACCCCCGGTTTCTGCGACGGTGACGCCCTGCGCCGGAAGGATACGATGCCCCAGCCCCTGGATTCGCGCCCCAAACTGCGTCCGGTCAGTGCGTCGCCCATCGAGCACGAAGGCCGGCCGATGGTGCTGGTCACCGATCCGACCCGCCTGGCCGCCGGACCGGTGGTGGTGTCCCCGGCGGCGCTGTTTCTCCTGTCGGTGATGGACGGCCGGCACGACCTGGACCAGATCGCCGGGGCCTTCCGGCTGCAGTTCGGGCAGCCGCTGCCGCGCAGCCACCTGGAGAGCCTCGTCCGCCGGCTGGACGAAGCCTATTACCTCGACAACCGCCGTTTCGCGGAGTACTACGCCGCGATGGTGGATGAGTACCGCGCCGCCCCGGCCCGCCGGTCCCCGGACGCGGCTTCGTTCGGCGCCGCCGACGGCGACCTGGCCGACCTGCTTGACAGGATTCTCGACGGCCACCGGCCGCTGCGGCCCTGCCCGGACGGGGAACCGATCGCCGGCCTGATCGCGCCGCACCTGGATTTTCCGCGGGGCGCGCCGGCCTACGCCGAGAGCTACGGGGCCCTGGCCGCCGCCCGTCCGGCGGAACGGTTCGTCATCCTGGGTACCAACCACGCCGGACGGGGCCGGTCGGTCGTGGCCACGGGTAAGGATTTCGAGACGCCGCTGGGACGCACCCGCACCGACCGGGCTTTCCTGGCGGCCGTTGAACGGGCCTGCGAGGCCGACCTGTGCGCCGACGAGTTCGACCATCAGCGCGAACACTCCATCGAGCTGCAGGTCCTCGTGCTCCAGCATCTGCTCGGGCCGGAGAACTTCGAGATCGTGCCGTTTCTCTGTCCCGACCCGTGCGGTCCGACCGGCACCGCCCCGCCCGACGGCCGCGGCGTGGACCTGCGGATCTTCGCCGAGACCCTCGGGCGGCTGGTCCGGCGCGACAACAAGCGCACCGTCATCATCGCCGGCGCCGACTTCAGCCACGTGGGACGCTGGTTCGGCGACGACCGGGACCTCGACGAGGCCTTCCTCGCCGAGGTCGAGCAGCACGACCGCCGGGCCCTGGCCGCGGTGGTGGACAACGACCCCGATCGCTTCGCGGATATCCTGCGGAGCACCGACAACCGCACGCGGGTATGCAGCGCCGGCGCCGTGTACGCCCTGCTGGCCGCGCTGCCCGATGCCCGGCCCGAGCTGCGGGTCTATCACCAGGCGGTGGACGTCGAGAGCGGCAACGGCGTGACCTGCGCTTCGGTGGTGCTGCATGCGTCCGCCGCCGACTGAACCGCGATGACCGGCCATTCGACCTATTTCGAGGTGATCTCCGGGCGGCGGACCGGCATGGCGGCATTGATCGCCCGCGGGCTGCTGCGTCCGCCGGAGGTCATATATAAAGCACTAATTCGGACGCGCAACGCGCTGTACGACTTCGCCGGCAGCCCGGCCTGGCTGGACGTGCCGGTGATCTCGGTGGGCAACATCACCGTCGGCGGCACCGGCAAGACCCCCATGACCCTGTGGATCTGCCGGAAGCTGCTGGATCGCGGCATCCGGCCGGCGGTGCTCAGCCGCGGGTACAAGGCCGCGGCCGGCAAGGCTCCCGACGAACTCATGATCGTCACGCGCCGCTGCCCGGCGGCGGTCGCGGTCGCCCACCGGGACCGCGTCGCGGCCGGCCGGCTGGCCGTCCGGGAGTACCGCGTGGGCGCGGCGGTGCTGGACGACGGCTTCCAGCACCGTCGCCTGGGCCGCGACCTGGACCTGGTGCTCATCGACGCGACCCGTCCGTTCGGTTACGGTCATCTGCTGCCGCGCGGTCTGCTGCGCGAGCCGGTCGAGGAGCTGGCCCGCGCCGACGTCCTGGCGATCACCCGCTGCGATCAGGTCTCCCCCCGGGACCGGGCCGCTCTGGCCGGGCAACTGCGCCGCCTCGCGCCGCAGGCCCCGATCGTGGCCTGCCGCCACCGGCCCGAGGGCTTCTGCGCCCTGGACGGCGCCGCCCACCCCGGGCCGGAGGGACGCGTAGGCTGCTTCGCGGGCATCGCCCGCCCGGAAGCCTTCGAACGCACGCTCGCCGATCTGGGCATCGCCCCGATCGCGGGCCGGTGGTGGCCCGATCACCACGACTATGTCGCCGGGGACCTGGCCCTGCTGGACGACTGGACCATCGATGAACGTCTCGACATGCTGGTCACCACCGAAAAAGACCTCGTCAAGCTGACCGGCGCAGGCTGGCAGCCGCGGGTGCCGGTGGTGTGCCTGAGGGTCGGCATCGAGATGCTCGACGACGGCGAGGCCGTCCTGACCGGCCTGATCGATGAGATGCTGGGCAACTTCAACGCCCGACCCGCTTGCGAGGAGCCCGATGAAACCCAGGAACGCACCTGACCGCCGCCGGCGGGTCTCGTCGTCCGCGGGCACCGACGACGGCGCCCGGCCCGCGCCCGTGGATCTTCGCCGCCTCAAGCTCTACTCCGCCCGCCGCCGTCGTCATCTGGCCGCGGCCGAATCGGTCGGCGGCACGCCCGCGCCCGGCGCGACCTTCCGGGAGTGGCTCGACGCCCTGCCGGATCAGCTCGGGGCCCGCCGCCTCCGCGCCGCCGCCGACGCGGTGATCGCCGCCCGACGCGCCTGCAGGCCCGTGGCCATGGCCATGGGCGGACACGTGGTCAAGGTCGGCTGCGGGCCGGTGGTCATCGACCTGATGCGCCGCGGCCTGGTCACCGCCGTGGCGGTCCACGGGGCCACCGCGATCCACGACGTCGAGCTGGCCATGCTCGGCGCCACCAGCGAGGACGTGGGCGAAAACCTCCGCACCGGCCGCTTCGGCATGGTCCGCGAGACCATGAGTTTCTTCGCCCGGGCCGTGCGTTACGCTCGGAGGCGGCGCATCGGCTACGGCCGGGCCGTCGGACAGCTGATCCTGGACCGGCGACTGCCGCACGCCCGGCTGAGCATGCTGGCGGCGGCCGCGGAGCTGGGCCTGCCGGCCACGATCCACGCGGCCATCGGTACCGACACGGTCCACATGTTCGCCGGAATCGACGGGGCGGCCCTGGGCGAGGCCACGCTGCTGGACTTTCGCCTGGCCTGCGGCGTGGTCCGGGCCATGGGCGCCGAACGACGCGGCGGTCCCTGCGGGGTGTGGTTCAACATCGGCTCGGCGGTGCTGCTCCCGGAGGTGTTCCTCAAGACGGTGGCCGTGGCCCGCAACCTCGGCGCCCGTCTGGACGACCTGACCACCGTGAACATGGACATGATCCGCCACTACCGCCCGTCGCAGAACGTCGTCGGCCGGCCGGTCGCGCCCGGGCACGGGCTGGACCTCTGCGGCCACCACGAGATCATGCTTCCGCTCCTGAGACAGGCGATCGTCGAGCAGGCCGGTGGAATCGGCGCATGATGACCGGTTCGGCGGCGCCCCGCGTCAGCCGCGGGTCGCACGCACGACCGGCCGGCCGATGGAATGGTATTCGAAGCCCCGGGCGGCCATGCGGTCCAGGGCATACAGGTTGCGCCCGTCGAAGATGAGCGGCTGCCTGAGTCGCCGGGCGATCTCGTCGAAATCCGGGGAGCGGAACTCGTTCCACTCGGTGACGATGACCAGGGCGTCGGCGCCGCTGAGGGCCTCGTAGGCCTGCGGGCAGCAGGCGACGCGGTCGCCGAAGCGTTTGCGCAGGTTTCCCAGGGCCACCGGGTCGTGGGCCGAGACTTTCGCCCCGGCATCCAGCAGCTTCTCGATCAGCACCACCGCCGGGGCCTCGCGGATATCGTCGGTCTTGGGCTTGAACGACACGCCCCAGATGCCGAACGCCCGCTCCGACAGGTCCGGCCCGAAACGCGCCGCGATCTTGTGGAACAGCACTTCGCGCTGCCGCTGATTGACCTCGTGGACGGCCTGCAGCAGGTCGGCCTTGACCCCGGCGCGCTCGGCCACGTGCACCAGGGCCTGCACGTCCTTGGGGAAGCAGCTGCCGCCGTAGCCGGCACCGGGATAGAGAAACTGAAAGCCGATCCGCGCGTCCCAGCCGATGCCGGTGCGGACCTCGTTGACGTCGATCTCCAGCGCGTCGCAGATGTTGGCGATCTGGTTGATAAAGCTGATCCGGGCCGCCAGACAGCAGTTGGCCGCGTACTTGGTCATCTCCGCGGCCTTGCGGCGCATCAGCAGGATCGGCCGCTGGTTGCGGACGAACGGCTCATGCAGCTCCCGCACCGTCGCCCCGGCGACCGGGTCCTCCGCCCCGATGACCACCCGGTCGGGCCGCTGGAAGTCGTCGACTGCGGTGCCCTCCTTGAGAAACTCGGGGTTGTTGACCACCGCCACCCGATGCTTCGATCGGCGGTTGATCCGCTGCTCCAGGTCGTCGCCCGTGCCCACGGGAACGGTGCTCTTGATCACCACGATCTTCGGGCCGTTGATGTGGTCGGCGATGTCGTCGGCCACGGCGTGCATCGCGGTCAGATCAGGCGAGCCGTCCTCGCGCGGCGGAGTCCCCACGGCGATGAAGATCACCTCGCCGTGTCGCATGGCCGCCGGGCAGTCGGTGGTGAAGCGTAGCCGCCCGGCCCGCATGTTAGCCTGGATCAGTTCCGTCAGCCCCGGCTCGAAGATCGGGCTTTCGCCGCGGTTGAGCACCGCCACCTTCTCGGCGCTGATGTCGTAGCCCAGAACGGTGTTACCCGTGTCGGCCAGGCAAGCGCCGGTGACCAGGCCCACATAGCCGCTTCCGACGATGGTCAGCTTCATCGATGGCGCTCCCTCAACAAGCCCGGCCGAAAGCTTCAGCCCGATCACCGCCCGTTGAGCCAGCGGAGGTAGATCCGCTGCACGCGCTCCAGCGCGGCCAGCTGGACCACCGCCAGGATCGCTCCGGTCAGGGCCCCGGCCAGCGGAACCAGCAATTGCGGGAAGCCCCGCGGCCAGCCCCGGGTTGCGGCCAGGCAGCCGTGCGCGACCCAGAGCAGCATGCACAGGCCCCAGATGACGTTCGAGGCGGTCAGGACGGCGTCCTCGCCCCCTTCGTCGGGCGAGGCACCACCGGACGATGCCGATCCTCGCATGCGCCGGGCCAGAAGGCGGGCGTAACGATGGACCGCCGGCCAGTGCAGCCCCGGCACATGGATCAGCATCCGCCAGAGCCCCCCCGCCAGACCCAGCTCCGCCAGGTGTGCCCGGCAGGCCGCGACTGCGACCGCGAACACCGCCGCCCCCAGACCCGCTCCCGCCCAGCCGATCATCGCCCGGCGGGGCGTCAGGGCGGGGAAGAACCGCAGCAGTTCCTGCCAGGGCAGCACGATCGCCAGCATCGATGTCGATGCCAGACATGCCAGAAGCAGGGCACCCTCCACCGCCCCGCGGCAGCGGCCCGCGTTCGCCTCGTCCCGCCCGGCCCGGCAGACGTCCCCGGCCATGGGCAGCAGCCAGCCGAGGATCACCACGTGATCCATCCACAGGAACCCGCCCAGCACCAGCCAGACCAGGTCGCGCTGACTCTCCTTGATGACCAGAAGAGCCAGCAGGAGGCCGACGATCCCCACCCGCGTGACGATCAGGAACTCGATCGAGCCCTCGGGAAAGACCTGAAACCACCGCTTCTTCGCCGCCAGCGCGTCCACGCCCGAATTCATGCGCCGACCTCCTCCCCGGCTCCCGCGGGGCGATCTCCTCGGGTTTCGGGCCGGCGGTCCGGCTCGATGCCCGCCATGTTGTACTTCCAGGCCAGCGCGAACAGCAGTGCCACGGCGAATCCGAAGACCAGGAACGAGTGCCGCGTGCGCACCACGATCACCGAGACGCCGACCAGGACCATGAACGTCGCCAGCAGGTAGCTGACTGCCACCGTCTGCCGGACCGTCAGCCCCCGATCGACCAGCTGGTCGTAGAAGTGGCTGCGATCCCCCTGCATCAGCGGGCGACCGTTGCGCCAGCGCCGCACCATCGCCAGCAGCATGTCCCCCACCGGCAGCCCGAAGACCATGACCGCGCCCATCATCCATCGGATCTTCTGCTCCTCCGCGAACAGCAGCAGCAGCACCGCGGCGTTCAGGCCCAGGAGCATCGAGCCGGCATCGCCCATGAAGATCCTCGCCGGGTTCAGGTTGTAGGGCAGGAACCCGGCCGCCCCCCCCAGCATGGCCAGGGCCAGCACCACCCGCTCGGTCGCGGCCGGGGAATCCAGAAATCCCCGCAGGTGGCAGGCCAGCACGAGGAAACCCAGCGATATGATGCCCAGAACGCCGGCACACAGCCCGTCCAGCCCGTCGATCACGTTGGTCGCGTTGGAAGCCCCGACCACGATGAACACCGTGATCGGCACGGAGTAGGCCAGCTCCAGCCAGCGCTCCTCGGGGCTGAGCCTGGAGCCGGTCACCGCAATCGTCACCTGGATGATGTCGTCGCCCAGACCCAGCAACAGCAACATGGCGGCCACAAGCACGTTGCACGCCAGTTTGACCTTCGGCGGCATGACCCGCAGATCGTCGAACAGCCCCACCAGCATCGTCACCAGCCCCGCCAGGGCGATTCCAAGCATCAGGCCCGGCCGCACGCCCCCCGGATCGATGCACAGCGCCGCCGCGATGCCGGCAAGCCAGCCCGCGCAGATCGCCACACCCCCCAGATAGGGAATCGGCCGGCCGTGGGGCTTGAGGAAATCATCCGGCCGGTCCACGAACTTCCACCGCAGAGCTGCGGCCCGGCAGATTGGCGTGGCCGCCAGGGCCACCACGACCGAGATCGCTCCCACCGGCCAGTACTCGCGCAGGATCGCCCATCCCGGCTGGGTCAGAAGCAACGGGCTGAGGACGTGCTGCATCATCTGCGGCCTCGGTCGCTACCGACAGGGCGGCCGTCGCTCTCCCGGCGCGGCCCGTGGATGCGGCGGGACTCCGGTGATCGGCCGCCGCCGGGGCAGGCGATTCATGCGCCTGCCGGCGCCCGGACCCGCCCGAAGAAGCGATTATTACCGACCGGACCTCGAAACACCAAGCACCGCTCCGCGTCACTCGGCCGGGTCGGCGGACGCCCGCCGGTCCCCGCCGCGCGCGATGTCCGCTCCCGTTGACACCGTTGGTCCGGTCCATAGAATGGGCCGCGCCGGTCGGAGTCGGCGGCAGACAGCGTTGCACGGGCCGCCGTCGGATCCGACATCGACTCCCCCCGAAAGGTCGCTTCACCGCAAGGAGCCTGCATGCCCCGACGAGGGTGGATCAGGGTGGCCGGACGAAGGATGGCCTTGTCGTGTCTCGTGCTGCTCGGCGGCTGCCAGGCCGGTCCGCGCCCGGCCGAAGCGCCCGCCGCGCCGCGCCGGGCGGCGGACATCGCCCGGGCGAGGCTGGCCGCCGACATGCCAACCGCCACTGGGCCCGCCGACGCTCCATCCCAGCTGATCAAACCCTCCGAGACCCAGCCTCCCTCGCCCGAGGAGATCGCCAGCCAGGTACCCGACCCGATCACGGCCCTGGAACGCCTCGAAGAGGAGATGGCCCGGCCCGACCTCGAGCCCCGGGAGCATCAGGTGCTGCGGCAGCTCCACGAGCGTCTGACCTCCCTGGCCCAGCCGGAGGTCGTGCGTTTGAGCCTGCGAGACGCCATCCGGCGCACGCTGGAAAACAGCTACGCCATCCAGTTCCAGGGCTACGCCCCGGGCATCGACGCCGCCCGCGTCGTCGAGGCCGAGGCCGCCTTCGACGCCGTGTTCTTCGCCAATTTCCAGAACGACAAGCAGGACCGTCCCAGTGCCTCGCAGCTGGAAGGCACCAAGCGGGAAAACCGCGTGTTCCAGGCCGGGGTGCGCAAGCTGCTGGCCTCGGGCATGCAGGTCCAGACCAGCTACGGACTGACCCGGGCCTCCTCCAACCTGATCTTCCAGACGCTCAACCCCTCGTATTTCAATCAGTTCATCGTCGAGTTCCGCCAGCCCTTCCTGAAGGGCTTCGGCCTGGACTACAACCGCGCCCAGATCGAGCTGCGTCGCATCGACCGCCGCATGAGCGTCGAGAAGCTGCGTCGCGAGATCCAGGAGCAGATCTACAACGTCGAGCAGGCCTACTGGCGGCTGTACCAGGCCCGCCGGAACGTGGTTGTCTCCGCCCGGCTGCTGACCCAGCTGGAGCTCATTCTGCGGTCCCTCGAGCACCGCGAGGCCGTCGGGCTGGACGTCTACAAGGTCCAGCTCAAGCAGACCGAAAGCCTCATCCAGCAGCGCCGGGCCGAATTCGTGCGCATCGTCAACGACGTCAGGGACGCCGAGGAGGCGCTGCTGACCATCATGAACGACCCGGCGCTGAACCTCTCGAGGCGGGTGGAGATCATTCCCACCGACGTGCCCAGCATCGAGCCGCTCACCCTCGACGCCGTCGGCGAGGTCACCGCCGCCCTGACCAACCGCATCGAACTCCGCGAGGCCCGATTGGCCATCGAACAGGCCCAGCTGGCCATCGGCGTTGCCAAGAACCAGGCCCTGCCCAGGCTCGACGCCCTGTTCCGGTACATCGTCGACGGGCTGGGCTCCAATGCCGACCGTGCGTTCAGCCAGCTCAGCATGAACGACTTCCACGAGTACGTCGTCGGTCTGGAATTCGAATGGCCCATCGGGGCCCGAGCCGGCGAGGCCGCCATCCGCCGAGCCAGACTCCAGCAGGCCCAGGCCATCGCCGGGCACAAGCTGCAGATCGAAAAGGCCATTCTCGACGTCCGCCGGGTGATGCGCGAGATCCTCACCAGCTACGACCAGATCATGCCCAGCCTCCGCGCCGCCCAGGCCAGCGAGGCCCAGCTTGAGGCCACGAAGGCCCGCATGGAAAAGCGCGATCCGGCCAACCTGGAAGTGGAACTCAACGCCCACGAACGGCTGGCCAACGCCCGCCTGACCCTCCTGCGCGTCGTGGCCGACTACAACATCGCCCTGGTCAACCTCGAACGCCAGAAGGGCACGCTCATGGCGTACAACAACATCGCCATCCGGGACATCGGCCAGGACGAATCTCCGGCCGACTGACCCGTCTCCGGCCAACGGACCTTCTGCAGTCTTTCCCAATCAAGCGACGGCCCCCGCCAGAACCAACCGTCACCCCCGAGAGCCGATGATGCTCCGCCAGACAAAAGGCGCGACGGAAACCCGCCAGAAATTGTCCGGCGAACGGATCGGCCAGATAAGACTGACTGGGTTTCAAGTTTTTGTTTTGAAAGACCTTACATTCTCAAACAGGGCTTTCTGCAAGTACGGAACGCAGACCTTGTCGATCCGGCCTCCAAAGCCCCCAGAGCGGGTTTTCCGGGCGCGGCGAGCTCCGGCTTGCGTGGTCAATGGGGCATAAGTCGTTTTTTGGCAAATTTTTACGTCGGAAAAGTCGAAAAGTCGCTTCCCCGGGGTGCAACCTTACCTCCCCAATGCGTGTCCAAGCAGGTGACTTCGCCAGTGCTTTCCCGCCCGCGGGTGTCGCTGCCGCGGTGAACCCGGCCGGTCCGGTCCGGCAGAGGCGGAAATCACCAGGGAAGGAGAATCGACGTGCCGGTGTATGTGAATTGTCCCCACTGCGAGCATCCGCAAGTGGTTCCGGCGGCGCGCCGGGGGCGGGTGCGTTTCTGCAGGCAGTGCGGACGGCCCTACAGGGCGTCGCTGACGTCCGACACGGCCGAGCCGATCCACGCGGAATCGCTGGCCGACCTGCAAGGCCGTTTGGGCGGGCGACCCAGGGTGTACATCCTGGCGGCGTGAGTGCCCTGGCCGCTGAGGCTTCACCCATCCGAAAAGAGGTGATTACGAAACACCTGCGGCCCGAGGTACGCGCGCGTTGTGCGTGCCTCGGGCCTTGCTGTCAAGCCCGACGGGCGGCCGCGTCGGACTGTTGCGGCCGTGCGGCCGGGTGCCGCGCGCTCCGCTCGTTCGGTGCACCTCAACAGCGGCTCAGGCCAGGTCGATCACCCATGCCGAGGCGACGCTGCGGGTCACGATGTGCCGGCCGAGGTTGAACCAGCGACAGCAACGGTCGAGAATCACGCTGTCGGCCGTGGCCACGGGGTCGTCGGTCAGAGCCATAATCGCGTCCGGGTTGGCGACGATGCCGACTTCCCAGTCCAGCCCGCGGTCCTGCAGCACTTCGCGGACCATCCCTGCCAGCCGGCCGCTGTTGGACACCGGCGCATCCAGATAGCAGGTGCAGTCGCGCAGGCCCAGGCCCGCCAGACCGTCCACCAGCAGTTCCAGAGCCGGTCGGGTCTCGGCCACGGTCCGGAAGGTCCCGTGCATGCTGGCCATATCACGGAAACAGCCGTCCCGGCCGGCGATGATCACTCCGCCGGCCAGTGCCGCCTCGATGGTGGTCAGAACGTTGTAGCCGTCGACATGCAGGACCTCCCCGGCCAGGCCGGAGGCCTCCAGGCGACGGGCCCGGCGGTCAGCCAGGGCGGCGTCCGGGCACGTGCAGCGCATCACCGCGATCCGCTGCCGTTCGGTCAGGGCGAACCGGTCGCCGACCAGCTTGAGCGCCGACTTCTCGGCGTACCCGCGTCCTAGAAGCCAGGCCAGGTCGGCCACCGCCTCGCGCAACGCGGGCAGGGCCTCCGCCGCGAACAGGCGGCTGTCCTCGGGATGGGGTCCGCGATGAGCGCGTCGGTCGGGCAAGGTCGCACCTGCGATGACGATCCGCGCCGTCGATGGGGCGTGGGCGGCATCCGCTCAGCGTTGATAGCTACCGACGAGTTCCCCCTGAGCCAGGACGTGGTCCTTCATGGCCGCCTCGAGCCGGTCGCGTGTCAGGCCGGGTTCCAGCGACAGCGGAGTATCCAGGGCATACAGCCTGAAGCGATAACGGTGCACGCCGTGGCCGCGGGGCGGAGCCGGACCGCCGTAGCCGATCCGCCCGAAGGAGTTGCGTCCCTGGACGGCCCCGCTGGGCACAGGGACTCGTTCGGCCGGCGGAATGCCTTCCGGCAGTTCCCTCGCGTCCGGCGGAACACGATACAACAGCCAGTGAACCCACGGCTGGGGAGTCGGGGCATCGGGGTCATCGACGATCAGCGCCAGCTCGCGGGCCTCGGCCGGTACGCCGGACCATTTCAGGGCCGGCGAGGCGTCCGCGCCGTCGCCGGTGTGACGGCGCGGGATGGTCTTGCCATGCTCGAATGCCGGGCTTTCGATACGGATGACAGCCATGGTCGAGTCTCCTGCCTGCGCGGCCTGGAAAGGCGGCACGGTCGAAGAAGGCGGCGCGTCCGAAGCCGCAGGCGCGGGAAGCCTGCGAGCCGTCCAACCCGCCGGAATCACCAGGGCGATGAAGGCGGGAACTCCCGCATCGGCGAATCCTCCCCCTGTTTCTTCTCCGACCCGGCGAGAACACCGCGCGGATCGCACGACCGCCCGGCGACGCTCGCCGGCCAAATGGCTCAAGATATGGGCCGCAGACGCGGGAGCTCCGCAGCCGTCGGTGCTCCAGGGCTCCGCTCCAGGGCTCCCGGGAGGCCTGACGCCCCAGCTTACAGATTGCTCCGGAAAAGGCGATCTTGCAACTGTTGTCCGGCGCCCCGCGGTCGGGGGCCTCCATGAGTGGGGCCTGAACGGCGGGCAGTGCAGCGCCGGGCAGCCGGCGGCTCGGGGGACTCCGACAACGGCGGGGTCTCCGGCGTGCGTTCGAGGAACCCGCCTCTGCGCGGCTTTGCGGCGGCCGGGCTCATCGGCCTTTCTTTCGTCCGATCAGGAACGGGGTTACGATACGGCATTCTTATGCGGGGCCATGACGATGAGGATCCCTCTGGCGCCGGCCGGTCGGCGCGAGATGCTGCTGATGACGCTGCTGGTGGGACTGCCCGGGCTGGCGATGCTCGCGCTGGCCGGCCGGGGATCGCTCTGGTGGTGGCCGGCCGGAGGCGTGCTGACCATGCTGTGGCTGGGTGGGCTGGCGTTTTTTCGCGACCCGCAACGGCGCATCCGCTGCCGGCCTGGTGAGCTGCTGGCCCCCGCGGACGGCCGGGTGACGGAGGTTGCCACCTTGGCGGATCATCCGGAGATCGGCGGACCGGCGGTGCGGACGGGGATCTTCCTGAGCGTCCTGGACGTGCACATCAACCGCAGCCCCTGCGCCGGTACAGTGCGCTTGGTGCGCTACGAGCCGGGGGCTTTCCTGGACGCCCGCCACCCGGAATCCGGCAGCCGCAACGAGGCCAACACCGTGGTCATCGATCCGGATCCTCCGCTGGCCGGGCCGGTGGTCGTCCGGCAGGTGGCCGGGCTGATCGCGCGGCGGATCGTCTGCAGCGTGGGGCCCGGCGACCGGGTCGAGGCCGGACAGCGCATCGGGCTGATCAAGTTCGGCTCGCGTACCGAGCTGATCGTGCCGGCCGCGGCCTATGAACAGTCGGCGTACGTGGGCACGCGCTGCCGCGCGGGTCTGACGGTGCTGGCCTGTCTCCGCGCAGCTGAGGACCGGCCGGCCGACCGCCCGGCTCGCCAGGAGGCTGCCCGTGTCTGAACATGCCGGCCCGCCGCCGCAGGTCGAGGCCCACGCGCCGCGCCGCAGGCCGCTGCGGACCATCGCAATGCTGCCGACGCTGCTGACCCTGGGCAACCTGTGCCTGGGATTCGCCGCCCTCTACTGCTGCGCCCGGCAGCTGGAGGAACTCGGGGCCGGGCGTGCGGCCGCCGAGATCCTGACGCGCAACAGCGAACGGCTGGAGGCCATCGCGCCGAGCTACCTGGCGATCGGGGTATGGGCTCTGCTGGCGGCGATGATCTGCGACGCCCTGGACGGCCGCGTGGCCCGACGCACCGGTGCGGCCAGCGCCTTCGGCGTGCAGCTCGACTCGCTGGCCGACATCGTCAGCTTCGGCGTGGCACCGGCCATGCTGATGATGACCATGGTGCGGCGGGAGTTCATGCAGTGGGGCGGGGAGCCGATGGGCGGGCACCGTCTCGCCCAGGCGACGGCGCTGATCGCCCTGATTTACGTGTGCTGCGCCGCGTTGCGGCTGGCGCGGTTCAACGTGGAAGCCTCGCTGGAGGAGGCCGCCCACCGCGGATTTCTGGGGCTGCCCTCGCCGGGTGCGGCCGGGGCGGTGGGCTCGCTGGTGCTGTTGCACGACCACATGGAGTATCTGGGCTGGCTGCCGCCGGCCACCGTCCTGACCTGGGCTCTGCCGCCGCTGACGCTGGCGGTTTCGCTGCTGATGGTCAGCCGGGTGCCGTACCCGCACATGGTCAGCACGTTCTTCCGGCACCGGCCTTTCGGGCACGTGATCGCGATCGTGCTGGTGCTGCCGCCGCTGATGCTGTTTCCCGAGTGGGTGCTGGCGCTGGCGGCCTGGGCGTTCGTGCTCAACGGGCCGGCCCGGCGGACGGCCTGGATGCGGGCCCGGAAGATGCAGGCGGAGCTCCCGGAGCCCGCCGAAGCGGCCCCGACTGCAGCCGAAGAAGACCGCGAGGCGGGGTGGCGGCGGCGGGCATGAAACGTCGGCGGCGCCCGCCGGCGGCGACTCTCTTGAAACGAGGGCGAGATGACCGATACGACGGCTCTGAGGGTGCGCTTCGCGCCTTCGCCCACGGGCGATCTGCACGTGGGCGGCGCGCGGACGGCGCTGTTCAACTATCTGCTGGCCCGCCGCACGGGCGGGATCTTCATTCTGCGCATCGAGGACACCGACGCCGCCCGCAACGTGCCGGGAGCCGACGAGCGGATCATGCGCGACCTGCGCTGGCTGGGCATCGCCTGGGACGAGGGCGCCGGCGTCGGCGGCCCGCACGGGCCCTACTACCAGACGCAGCGTCTGGATCTCTACCGCTCGGCCGTCGAGCGTCTTCTGGCCTCGGGGAAGGCGTACTACGCCTTCGAGACCCCTGAGGAGCTGGAGGCCATGCGGGCCCGGGCCGCGGCATGCAGGGCGTCGCTGCGCTACCCGCGACCGGCGCGCTTTCCGGACGAGTCCGACGTCCGCCGGGCCCGCCAGGCCGGCCGGCCGGTGGTGGTGCGCTTCACCGCCCCTGACGAGCCGGTCACGGTGCGTGACGAGGTCATGGGCGAGGTCACCGTGGCCGCCGAGGAACTCGACGACTTCATTATCCTCAAGGCCGACGGCATGCCCACCTATCACCTGGCCAATGTGGTCGACGACGGGGCCATGGGCGTGAACCTGGTCATGCGCGGGCAGGAGTTCCTCGGTCAGACGCCGCGGCACATCGCCCTGCAGCAGGCCCTGGGGCTGCCCACGCCACGCTACGCCCACCTGCCGCTGATCCTGGACATGCAGGGCCGCAAGCTCTCCAAACGCGACGGCGACGTCGAGGTGCACGCCTTCCGCAGGGCCGGCTACCTCCCCGAGGCGCTGGTCAACTTCATCGCTCTGCTGGGCTGGTCCCCCGGCGGAGGACGCGAGAAGATGACGCCGGCCGAGATGGTGGAGCTGTTCAGCCTCGAGCGGATCGGTCGGACCAACGCGAAATTCGACCGCGAGAAGCTCCTGGCCTTCAACACCGACGCCCTGGCGGCCGCGGACGAAAGCCGTCTGGCAGCGGCCTTCGACGACTGGCTCGGCGTGGCCGACAACCCCCTGACCCGCGCCGGCGTGCCGGCGGCCCTGCGGCCGGCGCTGCTGCGGGCCAACCGCGGGATGCGCACCTTCGGAGACATCGCCCAGCGGTGCGGTTTTCTGTTCATCAACGACGACGAGCTGACCCTGGATCCCGACGCGGTTGCCGCCGTGCTGACCAGGGACGACAACGCGGGCTTTCGCATGCTCCAGGAGGTTCTTCCGGCGCTGGAATCGCTGACAGAATGGACGGCGGAGGCCATCGACGCGCAACTGAAGTCCTTCTGCGCCGCCCGGGGCGTGGGCCTGGGCAAGGTCGCCCAGCCGCTGCGGGTGGCGGTCACCGGAACGACGGTCAGCCCGGCAATCTCCGACACCCTGGCGCTGTTGGACCGGGAGCGGACGCTGAACCGCATCCGCCGGGCTCTCGCCGCACGGGTCTGATCTCCCCCTGCAGGCGGCGGCCGCCCGCTCAGTCTCCGGCGGTGCGCCGGGCCATCTGCATGCTGCAGAACTCCGGACCGCACATGCTGCAATAGCGGGCATCCGCCGGTACGTCCGCCGGCAGTCCCTCCTGCCGCAGGGCCGCGGCCCGGTCCGGATCCAGCGAGAGGTGATACTGGTCGTACCAGCGGAACTCCACGCGGGCCCGGCTCATGGCGTCGTCGCGCCGCCGGGCCGCGGGGTGCCCCTTGGCCAGATCGGCGGCATGGGCGGCGATCCTGTGAGCGATGACGCCCTCCCGGACGTCATCGCGGTCCGGCAGCCCCAGGTGCTCACGGGGGGTCACATAGCACAGCAGGGATGCGCCCAGGGAACCGATCAGCGCCGCCCCGATGGCGCTGGCGATGTGGTCGTAGCCCGCCCCGATGTCCGTCGGCAGCGGCCCGAGAGTGTAGAACGGGGCCTGATCGCACCATTCCATCTGGCGGGTCATGTTCTCGGGGATCAGGTGCAGAGGCACATGGCCGGGGCCCTCGTTCATCACCTGGACGTCGAAGGACCAGGCCCGGCGGGTCAGTTCGCCCTGGGTGCGCAGTTCGGCGAACTGGGCCTGGTCGTTGGCGTCGGCGACGCAGCCGGGACGCAGGCCGTCTCCGATCGAGAAGGCCACGTCGTAGGCGGCCATGATCTCGCAGATCTCGTCCCAGTGCACGTAGGCAAAGTTCTCCTGGCCGCGAATCTCGCACCAGCGGGCGTGGATCGCGCCGCCGCGCGAGACGATGCCGGCCAGACGCCGACGCGCCGCCGGCAGGAACTCGCGACGCACGGCGGCGTGAATGGTGAAGTAATCGACGCCCTGCTCGGCCTGCTCGATCAGCGTGTCGCGAAAGAGCTCCCAGGTCAGTTCCTCGATCCGGCCGTCCACCTTCCGGAGGGCCTGGTAGACAGGCACCGTGCCCACCGGCACCGGGCTGTTGCGCAGGATCCAATCGCGGGTCTCGTGGATGTTCTCGCCGGTGGAGAGGTCCATCACCGTATCGGCGCCCCAGCGGACCGCCCACACCATCTTGGCGACCTCCTCCCCGATCGAGGAGGCGACGGCGGAGTTGCCCAGATTGGCGTTGATCTTGGTGAGAAACCGCCGGCCGATGATCATCGGCTCCAGCTCGGGATGGTTGATGTTCGCGGGGATGATCGCCCGGCCGCGGGCGACCTCGTCGCGGACGAACTCCGGCGTGATCGTCGCGGGGATCAGGCGGTCGTCGGCAGGCGAAGCGGGCTCGGGCGGCATGACTTCCCGCCGGAGGTTCTCGCGGATGGCCACGAACTCCATTTCCGGGGTGATCAGCCCCCGGCGAGCGTAGTGCATCTGAGTCACTCGACGGCCGGGCAGCGCCCGTCTCGGCCGGCGTCGCCGGGGGATGCCGACATCCGCGAGCCGCGGCTCGGCGGCCCGCTGACGCGCAAAACCCGACGTCGGAGCCGGCAGTTCGCACGTGTCGCCGCGCGCCTCGATCCAGGCGCGCCGCAGCGGCGGCAGTCCGGCTGCCGGCGAACAGTCCGCCTGTGGGTCGGTCCACGGGCCGGAGGTGTCATACAGCAGCAGCGGCTCCTCGGCCGGGCGATGGTCTCCAGAGCAGGCCGGCGCGGACAACAACACCTCCCTCATGGGCACGCGGATGTCCGGGTAGCGCCGGCCGGCGACGTATACCTTCCGGGAACCGGTGATTGGGCTTCGTAAAGGACAGGGAATGTCGGCGCCCCGGTACCGGAGCACCCGTTGTTCGGAAGTGTCGGGCATTCATGCGATCCTTTCGGCCCCGCGATCCATCGGCTTCGACCAACGCTCGTCCGCCGGCGCACGGTCCTGCGGCGCGATGCGTCGGATCCGGCAGATGTCTCGGGAGTCGCGTGCGCGGCGGCGGATGCCGACCGCGGTCGGGCGGGTCATCGCCTTCCCTTCGCAGCTCCCGCCGGCGCGCCGCGGCGGCCGGGTTGCACTGATCAGGTTCCAAGGGTCAGGCGGCCGTTCGTGCCGCCGATCTCAGGCCGGTCGCGTCCCGGCCACCCCCGGCGATCCATAAGGAAGCTAAGCTCCTGGCGGGCGAAAGGCAAGTCCGGCGCGCCGCGGATCTGCCGGAGGGCCCCGCTCCGTCGGGGCCGTCAGCATGGACGCGTGAACACCCCCCGATCGCGGACGCGACGCAGCGCGTCCTTCCGCCATGGCACGCCTGAATCCGGGGCACAGGCAACCGGACCAGGCGGTCACGCACCCGACCGGCCGTCGCAGGCAGCGAAATCCGGGCGTGGTCCGGCCGTCAGGCACTGGCCGTGCGGGAGGGCAGGCCGTCGGGGCGTTCGGGCTGTTCAGGGCGGTGCCGGTCGCCGGCGGGCTGCGGTCGTCGGCGTCGCGGCGGCAGGGGCTCGACGGCGGCGGTGATCTCCGCGGTGGTGACCAGCCGGATGTTCTTGGCCGCCAGTTGTCGCAGGGCGAGATCCGCGTCCGCGTGGCTCCAGAACCCGCAGGCGTCGGAGACCACCGTCACGGTCTTGTGGCGCACGAGCAGTCCCAGGGCCAGCTGCCGGATGGCGCGTTCCAGTCCCACGCCGACGATGATGAACTCGTCGGCCTCGAGGCTGGTGAGAAAGCGATCGGCCTTGGGGTTGCCCAGCACCTCGCGGGCCCGCTTGCGGAAGATGAGCTGGCGGTACTTCTTGAGCAGGTCCGGCGGCAGCGACAGCGAGTTGTCGGCCTCGACGAGGTGATGGGGGTTCAGCAGCGTGAAGTCGAGTTTTCGCTGGCCGGGCGTGCCGTCGATGCAGTGGAGCGGGAAGCCCGTCGCCGGTTCGCTGGGCCGGTGGGACTCCACCGCGGAGAACACCGGCAAACCGGCGGCCCGCACCCAGGCGAAGAACGACTTGAGGTTCTCCAGCACAGGCTGGAGGTTGGCCACCTGCAGAATGGCTCCGGGCTGCAGGAAGTCGCGCTGCGTGCAGATATCGACGGCCACTCTTCGCCACGAGATGGACTTGAGCTTGCCCCTCATGAGCGCCCCCGGAAACTGAAAAAGGCTTCGGCGCCGCGCCGCGTGCGTCCCCCCATGGCGGCGCCCGGATGGACGTGTGGGCACCGCGGCGCAAGCGCGCTCATTCGGGAAAGCTGTCGTTCATATCATATCCGCCGGCAGGCCGCCGGTGCGTGAAAAAAGCGACGGAAAAGCTCGGCAGAGGTGGAACCGTGTTTTCGGACCCGTCGGCGGTATCCGCCCCCCCGCCAGGCGGGCGGTATGTCCGGCCGAGAAAAAAGGCCCCGGTGGGGGGAACCGGGGCCCTTGGCCGGTCGCGGGACATGCCCGCCCCGCGGCGCCGGGGAGTCCGTGAGGAATCCGGTCGGACCAGGGGCAGCATGGCCGCGTTCCGTTTCCGCTCCGGCCCTTGGGGCGCGGGGCGGTGCCAATGGGGAAGCAACCACCAGGAGTGTAGGACTGTCGGCGGCCGGCGGCCCCGGGATACGGCCGATAACCGGACGGGAAGCCGACCTGCCGGCGAGATTCGGGCTCATCGACCGCCGGAGGCGCGACTCAGTCGCCTTGCGGCGACCCGAAGGACCGGTGTCGGCGGAGCAGATGAATGAGCCGGGCCAGATCCTCCGGCGGCGGGGCCTCCAGCTCCATGACTGTCTCGGAAATCGGGTGGGTGAAGCGGATCCGGTAGGCGTGCAGAGCCTGCTGGGTGGTCAGGGGGGCGGTATCTCCGGACCCGGTGAGCGTCTTTTCGGAAACGATGTGTCCGCCGTAGAAGGTGTCGCCGGCCATGGGGTGCCCGATGTAGGCCATGTGCACGCGAAGCTGGTGCGTGCGGCCGGTCCGGGGGTGCAGGTGGACGAGGGCATAGCCCCGGAAGCGTTCGGCCACCTCGTACTCGGTGATGGCCTCCTTGGCCAGCCGGCTGACCAGTGCCGGGTTGTTGTTCGGCACGATGTAGCGATCCTTGATCGTCGGGCTGGCGGCCAGCGGAGCGTTGATGACGTCGGCGTCCAGCCGGGGGTTGCCCTCGACGACGCCGAGGTAGGTCTTGCGCACCAGGCGGCGCTCGAACTGCAGCGACAGCCGCCAGTGGGCCTCGTCGGTCTTGGCCACGAGCATGATCCCGGTGGTGTTCTTGTCCAGGCGGTGCACGATGCCGGGGCGGAACGGATCCTCGCCGCGGCTCAGCGAGGCGGCGTAGTAGGCCAGGCCATTGGCGATCGTGCCGGTCTGCGTGGCCTTGGAGGGGTGAACGATGATCCCCTTGCGTTTGTTGATCGCCAGCAGGTGGTCGTCCTCGTAGACGATGTCCAGGGGAATCGGTTCGGGTATCAGGTCGTAAGGTTCAGGCGGAGGGATGACCAGGTCGATGCGGTCCTTGGCCTCGGGCTCGTAGCTGGGCTTGGCCGGCCTGCGGTTGACGGTCACCGCCCCCTGGCGGATGAGGCGCTGGATCATCGTCCGGCTCAGCCGCGGGAAGCGGGCGTGGAGGTACTTGTCCAGACGCCTTCCCGGAAGCCGGCGGCGGATGAAGAGCGTGACGTGCTGGGCCTCGTCGCTCTCGGTGTCCAGCCATCTACCGGCCAGAGCCTCGTTGAGCTGGACGTCTTCGTCCTGATCGTAGAAATCGGCACCCATGAGGAACCCGGCACACCGACCCCTCAAGCGGCGCGGCGCCGCAGCACGGGGAAGATTAGGCCGCGCGTCGGCCGGAGTCAAACGCCGGGGGGTGCGGTCGGGGCCTCCGGCGGTCTCAGCCGAGCTCGCCCAGTCGGCGGCGCAGTTCGTCGCGCTCGCGCCGCGTGGCTTCGTGGTCGAAGAGCAGATACTTGACGAAGAGCTGCAGTTCGCCGACCGCATGATGGATGCGGGCGAAGTTGTCCTTCAGCTCGCGGTGGCGGCGGATGGTCTCCTCGAGCATGATCCGAAGCGGGCCGCGGTGTTCCTCGGGCAGCGCTTCGATCCGCGCCCGCGCCTCATCGATACGTGCCTGGAACAACGCGTCGTCCATGCGATGTCTTCCCCCGTCCGGCGCCCCGGTCGTCCGGCCCGCGTTCTGCGCTCCGGGCGTCCGGGGCGGCGACGGCATCGGCCGGTAGCATGTATTCTAACGACTTTATGCCCGGCGATGTCATGGAATCCAGCCGCCGGCGCCGGGAATCCGCCGGATGGGGCACATGCCCGGGTTTCGACGCGTCGGGCGGCCGGAAAGGTTCCGATAATCGCGCCGTCTTCAGCGGCCCGCCAGGGCCCGGGACATCGCGGGCATGTAGTAGCGGGCCAGGTACTGCTTGACCTGGCGGTGGGCGTTGAAGAACGGCGGGATCGTGGCCAGGGCGTCCTTCATCATCGCGATCCAGTCCCTGGGGAGATCCTGACGGTCGCGGCGATAGAACGTCGGCACGACGCGCTTCTCGAGCACGCGGTAGAGGTCCGCGGCGTCTCGGCGGTCGGCGCGGGCGCTGCCGTCGTGGTCGATCGGACGCCCGATCGCCCAGCCGTTGCGGCCGTTGAAGGCCTCGGGCCACCAGCCGTCGAGAATGCTGAGATTCAGGCCCCC
>CALLOB010000082.1 GCA_938005315.1 uncultured Phycisphaerae bacterium | reverse complement strand
CTGACTTCCAGAGGCACGTTGAACCAGAACGTGCTGCCCTCGCCGGGCCGGCTGTGCAGCCCGATGCGACCGCCCATGAGCTCGACGAGTTCCCGGGCGATGGTCGTGCCCAGGCCGAAGCCTCCGAATCGCCGGGTGGTGCCGCCGTCGGCCTGGGTGAAGCCATCGAAGATGAAGGGCTGACGATCCTCGGGGATGCCGATCCCGGTGTCCCGGACCTTGAATCGCACGTCGGTCCTGCGATCATTGACGGGTCCGGCCCGGGCGGTGATTTCGACTTCGCCGTGCTCGGTGAACTTGATCGCGTTGCCCACCAGATTGGTCAGGACCTGCCTGAGGCGCAGGTCATCGACCAGGACGCACGGCGGAAGAGGCTCGGGGATCGTGAGTCGCAGATCCAGGCCCCTGGCGACGGCCTGGACCTTCATCGTGCTGATGACGCATTCCAGCAGTTGTTGCAGATCCACCGGGCGCGGAGACAGGACCAGCCTTCCGGCCTCGATCCGGGCCTGATCGAGCAGATCGTTGATCAGCCCCAGCAGCATCTCGGATTCCCGGAGGATGACGCGGGCATGGCCACGGGCGCTCTGGAGGTCCGCCGCGGACAGGATGCTCTCGGAGAAGCCGACGATGGCCTTGAGCGGCGTGCGGATGTCGTGCGAGACGTTGGCGACGAATCGGGACTTCAGGCGGTTGGCCTCCTCGGCCTGCCGGCGGGCCTTCTCCAGGTCGGCGGTGCGCTCGGCGACGAGGTCCTCCAGGTGCGCCTGGTAGCGGGTCAGCTCCCGGTTGACCTGCGTGAGGGCCGCGTTGTGTGCCCGGTACGACCAGCGGTGCAGCAGGACGAACGGCAGGCCGATGCCCAGAAAGCCCAGTGCGGTGGCAACCGCCCGGAGGCATGCGTTGCGTACCGCCGCCTTGAGATAGCCGATATCGCAGTCCGCGCAGGCCAGGTACGGACGACCGCCGGGCGAGGTTTCCGGCGCGGCCACGGAGCGGAAGGTGCCCCACTGGTCTTCGTAGGTGACATAGACCACGCAGCCTTCGCGCATGGCCGTCCGGAAGCCTTCGGGCATGTCCTCGTAGGGATAGAAGTACCAGGATTCCCGTTCCTGGAGCTCCTCGGGGGTGACCGTGGGAGCGCTGAAATAGTACGCTCCGTCGCGCTCCACCAGCGTGTAGGCGTACTTGAATTCGGTTTCACGAGCGAAGCTTGAGACCACGTCCTGAATGCGGCGGACTTCATCCACGGCGATGCTGTCCGGTCCGATGGCGCGATCGTGGTAGTCCTCGGGAAGCAGATGCCTGAGACTGCGGGCGGCCTGGAGAAGGCGCGCATCGACGGCGGCGATCAGCTCGCGCTGGGCCTGGCGGCTCGACCAGACGGCGTAGCCGACGACCACGGCGACGTTGAAGGCCACGCACAGGCCGAGGTAAAGGCCGTGATGACGGTTTCGGGCTTCCACCATGCGCGGGTCGCCGTGCGGCCGGATCGGTCGGATGCCCACGCGGCGTCCAATGTTGCCGGCAGGACGCCGATAACCGGATCCGGGGCCGAAAGGCGGTGCGGGCCGGTGCCGGGTGCGACGACGGCGGCGCCGGGGCAAGAGGCGACGCGGCCGGAGGAGGACCGGTCGCGCCGGGCGCGGCCGCACCATGCTCGGGGCGGACGGCCTGTCCGCCGCCCGGTGTAAATCGGCCGTCGGGGCCCGAACATGAGATGTACCCGGACAGGGGAAATTCCGATGAGACCGTCGACACATCCGGCGAAGTCTTGTCGGCAGATGCCGGCGGTTATGGGGCGACGAATCTCAGATCAGCGTCGCCAGCAACTCGTCGATGGTCGCTTCGGCGGCACAGATCTGCCGGTCGGCGGCCCCATAATAGACCACGACCCGGCCGTCAGGTTCGAGAAGAGCGCCGCAGGTGAACACCACCTCGCCGAAGAAGCCGCGGCGTTCGTAGTCCGCCTCGGGTTCCAGGATCGGTCGCCGGCTGCGGGCCAGCACCTTCCAGGGGGCGTCGGCGTCGGTCAGCAGCAGCCCCAGGCCGTAGCGCTGCCGCTGGTCGGCGCCGTGATAGATCGACAGCCACCCCCGCGGCGTGTTGAACGGCACCGCGCCGCCACCGACCCGGCCGCTATCCCACTCGCCCGGCCGTGGTCCGCAGACCCGCCGGTGGCCGCCCCAGTGCAGCAGGTCGGGCGACTCGGCGAACCAGATGTCGCATGCGCCGAACAGGCCGGCCATCGGCCGGTGATGGCAGACGTAGCGCCCGCCGATGATCTCCGGAAAGATGGTCACGTCGCGGTTGTCCGGCGGCAGAATGACTCCACGACGCTCGAAAGAATCCAGGTCGCGCGTCCAGGCCAGGGCGGTGGCGATGCCGTGCCGCGAAACGGCGGTGTAGTTGACCGCAAAGCCGCCGGCCAGCGGGGTGATGCGCGGGTCTTCCAGGCCGTACTCTTCGATCGGATCGGCCGGGGTCATGGCCGGGCGCGGTTCCACGGTGAATCGACGGCCGTCGTCGCTGCGGGCCAGTCGCAGGTGCGAGATCGAGGTCAGATACAGCCGGCCGCGGTAACGGAACATGCGGCTGTCGATCTCCTGGAGATCCGGGTCGCCGCGCCGGACGCGCAGGCAGCACAGTTCGCCGGGGCGATCGGGATCGAGCATCGGGGCGATCAGCTCATCCGGTTCGCAGACCGGCCGTTCGGCGACCCGCAACAGCAGCACGACCTGCCCGCCCAGCCGGGCACAGGCGCAGTTGAAGACGCAGACGACCTCCATGTCCCGGCGCGAGGGCGTCACGTCCCCGGGGCTGATCAGCGGGTTTTCGGGAAAACGCTGCAGGCACATGATCGGCCTCCGGGGGAGCTCCGGCGGGATCAGGACCGCATTGGAGCCGTATTATTGTCATCGTGCATCAGGAAGTCGGCCAGCACATGATCGGCGACCAGCCGGCCGGCGTCGGTCAGCGCGATCCGACGGCCGTCCACGCTCAGCAGCCCCGCGTCGCGATACCGGGCGACGGGCTCGGCGAACAGCTCGAACGGGTCGTAACCGGTCGCCGCCGCGAACCCGTCCGCATCGATGCCCTCGACCTTGCGCAGGGCGAGCATGGCCGTCTCGCCCGCCCGGGCCCGTCGCGAAAGGGTCTCGGACTGGGCCTCGCAGCTCCGGCCGCTTTTCAGGCAGGCGACGTACCGGGCGACGTCGGAGACGTTCTTCCATCGTCGGCCGTTCAGATAGCCGGCGGCTCCGGGCCCCACACCGATCACCGGGCGGTTGTCCCAGTACCTCAGGTTATGCCGGCAGGCCCGGCCCGGGCGGGCGAAGTTGCTGATCTCATACTGCTCCAGGCCTGCAGCGGTCAGTGTGCGGACGCACGCGAGGTACATGTCAGCCTCGTCGTCCTCGTTGACGGGCGTCACGAGTCCGGCGTCGCGCCGTGCGGCCAGGGGCGTGCCCGGCTCATAGGTCAGGCCGTAACAGGCCAGATGCTCCGGCGCCAGATCGAGGGCCCGGCCCAGGGATTCCCGCCAGCTGTCGGGGGTCTGTCCGGGAATTCCGAAGATCAGGTCGAGATTGAGGTTGGCGATCCCCGCGGCACGCAGCGCCTCGACGCTCCGGACCACGTCGTCGGGTGAGTGGCGCCGGCCGAGCATGGCCAGTTCGCCAGGCAGGAAGGACTGGGCCCCAAGGGACACTCTATTGACGCCTGCGGCGGCCAGGATGGCGATATCGTCGGGGCACAGCGTCTCGGGATTGGCCTCAACGGTGAACTCATCGGGAGCCGGCGCCGTTCCGGCGATCAGCGCCAGCAGCCGGGCCAGCAGTGGGTCGGGCAGACTGGTCGGCGTGCCTCCGCCCACGAAGATGGTCGCGATCTCTCCGGGCGCCTCGCGCCGCCGGGCCTGCAGTTCCAGCGTCAGGGCCTCCAGCCAGGCCTGCGGCTCTCCGGGGGACGGTACGTGCGAATTGAAATCGCAATAGCCGCACTTGGCGGCGCAGAACGGGACATGCACGTAGAGCCCCAGGTCCATGGCGGCGGCTACAGTTCGGTCTCGGGCCGGCCGGTCGGCTTGAGCGGTCCGAGGAGGTCCTCGACGCCCGGCTCCTCCCAGGTGAAGTCGGCGTTGATGGATTCCCTGCGGCACAGCCGGTAGAGCACTTCGATGACCGCGCCGTAGCTGAGCCCCAGCCCCATCAACTGGCCGCGGTCATCCACCCGCAGGTTGGCCCCCAGGAACTTGACCAGCACCGGCACCTCCGGCGCGACGGCGTAGGGTCCCAGCGTGCCGGCGGGATCCTTGCGGAGGACGCGGATCATGCGGTCGCCGGCATTGGCCGAAAGGGTGACGCCGCGATCGCCCCCGACGTACAGCAGCGGCGGGGTACAGACCATGCGGTCGCCGCCGATCAGCACGATCCGGGGGACGCGCGTCCGGGTGACGTAGATGAGCGGGCGGCTCTCGCAGGGCACGATGTCCAGGAAGAAATTGTCGGGGTTGCGGCCGACCCGGAAGCGGGCCACGGATGGGCGGTCCACCTCGAACAGCGACTCGAAGGCCAGCACGCGGACCTTGGTGTCCGGGTCGTCCAGAAGGCCGCGCAGGGCCGCGCCCGCCCGGCGGGCGTCCGGCGCTCCGGCCAGCTCGCGGATCGCCGGAAGGCGGAAGCGGCTGCGGGGATCCTCGGCGTGCTGCACGATGACCTGCATGGCCAGAGTATCGCCCAGGCGCATGCCGGTGCGGGCCGCGTGGTAGTTGACCTCGCGGCGGGGGCTGGCGTACAGCGGCTGGATCATCGGCAGAACCGAGGCCCCGATGCCCTCGAGGCACAGGGCGATCTCATTCATCGGGGCGTCCAGGCGGGCCATCTCGCCGACCAGCGTCCTGGCCCGGGCCTCCAGCTCGACGGGCGAAGCGGTCATCGGAAGGTACCGGACCAGTTCCAGGAACTGCCCCTCGCGGCCGGCATAGCGCGGCGGGACCCTGAGATTGATGTTGGACGGGCTCGTGGCGTCGGCCACCGGCTCGGTGCCTCCGAAGCGGCGGTTGATGATTTCGCGCATCTGGCGGACGGTGGCATAGGACTCCATGACCGTCACCAGGCGCAGCTCGCGATCCTCGGAGCAGGTGCCGCCGCCGATGATCCGTCCCTCGCGAAGGTTGATGGTGGTCGCCTCGGTGCCCTCGGCGGTGAAGGGGTTGACGAACACCGTCCCGGCGGCCGAGCCGCGGATCTTGCCCTCAAGCACCTGCCCGCCGGCCCCGGCCTGGTAGATCCGCAGATCGCAGGGCAGCAGCAGGCCGCCGGCGATGGATCTGGTCTCATCGTCGACCGCCCGGACGACCACGTCGAACGACCGGCCCTTGGGGGCCCCGGCGGGGATTTCGCCCTCGACCACCACGACGGCGGTGTCCAGGCTGCGGATGATCTCCTCGGTGGAGGCTCCGGCCAGGTGGGTGTAGGCCTTGAGCTGTCCAGCCTCGCGGGCCCGCCGGATCTCGGTGCTGATCACTTCGCGCAGCGCGTCGCGGCAGCGCGGGCTGCCCTGGTCCAGCAGCCCGATTACCAGCCCGTAGCCCTGAACGCGCAGCAGTCGGGTGCCCTCGACCACGGCCGCCGCCCCGATGGTCCCGCCGAGAATCCGGGCCAGCTCGTCGGAAGCCGACCTGCGGTCGCCCATCGTGCCGCCGGGCCGCTCCAGCAGCGCGGGGGCCTCGAGCGGACCGCAGCCGGGCAAAAGGGCCGACAGGAGCACCGCCGTCAGGCAGGCCGGAAAACCCAAACCGGTTCGCATTCGGATCGACCTCCACGCCGTCGGGGGGTGCGTTCAGTCCTGGCGAGAGGCCTCAAGGGTAATCCGGGCGGCCGCGGCTTTCAATCGCCGCCGGTGGCCCGAACCGCCGGGGCCGGGCGCCCGGTCAGGCAAAATATCGCCCGATCAGCGGCTCCAGGCGGCGGACGGTTTCGGGGGCGATCGCGGACTTGTCGGACCAGATCGCCATGGCCAGGGCGTCCCGGCAGGGGCAGGGTTCGTCGAGACGGGCCGCGATCTTCGGCAGCGCCGCCCGCAACAGCTTCAGCCCGTTGGCCGTCACCGCCTTGAGGTGGCCGAGGATCTCCTCGAGCAGCGCCCGGCGGTCCCTGCCGGGGTCGTGCGGCCGCCAGCAGTCGTAATCGGTCGGCAGGGCCAGCAGGGCATAGCACATCTCGGCCTCGCGGGCGAGTCTGGCCTCGGGCATGCAGGTCATGCCGATCAGGTCGCCACCCCATGCGCGGTGCATGCGGGATTCGGCCACGGTCGAGAACTGCGGGCCTTCCATGCAGACATAGGTGCCGGAGGCGTGCACCGACGCCGGAATACCCGGCGAGGCCTCGATCAGGATCCGCCGCAACATCGGGCAGAAGGGCTCGGCGAACTCGACGTGGGCGACCAGGCCCTCGTCGAAGAAGGTGCCGGCGCGGCGGAACGTGCGGTCGATGACCTGGTCGCAGATCACCAGATGGCGCGGCTCGATCTGCTCGCGGAGGCTTCCGGTGGCCCCGCTGGCGATGACGTGGGTGATGCCCAGCTGCTTGAGTGCAAAGATGTTCGCCCGGTAGGGCACGGCCGAGGGGCTCAGCAGGTGTGCCGGGCCGTGGCGGGAGAGGAAGGCGATGTCGACGCCCTCGCAGGACGTCAGCAGGATCGGACCGCTGGGCCGGCCGAACGGCGTATCGACGACGACCTGGCGTCCTCCGGCCGAGGCCGCGAACTCCTGCCCGAGTCCGGTGCCGCCGATCACGGCGATGCGGGGCGAAGGCAAGGCCTGTCCTCCGTCAGAGCGATCCGAAACGCCGCCGTACGGGCGGATTTCCGTATGCCGGGTGGGGGGATTATACGCCGGGCCTGAAGGGCGGCCAATGCCCGCACTTCAGGAGGCTGCCGAGCCGACGGCGGCGGCGGCGCGGACCAGTTCGACCAGTCGGCGGCGGTCCACCGGCTTGGGCAGGTAGTCGTCGCAGCCGGCGGCCAGGCACAGGTCGCGGTCGTAGGTCATGGCGTGGGCGGTGACGGCGATGACCCGGCCGCCGTAGCCGGCCGCGCGCAGGCGGCGGGTGGCGTGGTAGCCGTCCATGACCGGCATCTGCATGTCCATCAGCACCGCATCGTACGGCTTCGAGCCCTCCGGGGCCGCCAGAATGCGATCGACGGCGGCCTGGCCGTCCTCGGCAAGATCGACTTCGGCGCCAGCCTTGCGGAGGATCGCCGACAGGAGCCGGCGGTTGTCCTCGCCGTCCTCGACCAGCAGCACGCGAAGGCCGGCCAGCGGGCGCGCCGCGGCGGGATCGGCGCCGTCGCCGGTCGGCGCCGGAGCCGTGGGGACCGGACCGGCGAGCATCTCGACGCCTTCCAGCGGTCCCGGATCGACCGTCAGGCGGAAATGCGCTCCTGCCCCGGGGGCGGTCCGCAGGATGGTGACGTCGCCGCCCATGGCCCGGGCCAGACGGCGGGCAACCGCCAGTCCCAGTCCCGCCCCGCCGGTGCGGCGGGTCAGCGACATATCCGCCCGCCGGAAGGGCTCGAACATGGCCTCGGCCTCGGCAGGATCCATGCCCACGCCGATGTCGATCACGTCGCACTGCATCAGCGGTGCGTCCGGCTCGCCCGCCAGGCTCAGAACCACGCGGACTTCTCCGGACTCCGTGAACTTGATCGCGTTATCGACGAGGTTGCCAAGGATCTGCTTCAGGCTGTGTGGATCGCTGCGTATGATCACCGGCACCGGGCCGACATGCTCGATGCGAAGACTCACACCCTTCTCCGCGGCCGCATCGCTCAGCTCGGAGACCACAGCGGCGGCCAGTTCCGCCGGCGAGCAGGGTTCGCAGGCAACCTCCAGCCGGCCGGCCTCGGCGTGCGAGAGGTCCAGGATATTGTCGATGATCCCCAGAAGCCGCCGGCCGTTGCGGCGGATGGTCGCGGCGGCGTCGGCCCGGCGGGGATCGGCGTCCGGGTTCTCCATGAGCGCGTCGGCAAAGCCGAGAATGGCGGTCATCGGCGTGCGGAGCTCGTGGTTGATGTTGGCCAGAAGCTCGGTCTTGGCCCGGCTGGCGGCCTCGGCGGCGTCGCGGGCCCGCTCGAGGTAGGCGTTGGCCAGCCGCAGGGCCTGCTCGCCGCCGAGCCGGTCGATCATCGCGTTCAGCTCGCGGGTCAGGACCGCGATCTCGTCCCGGTCGGCCGGCCAACACTCTCCCGCGGGCGCGTCGCGGCCGAGGGACTCGATCCGCCGGGTCAGCCGCCGCACGGGTTCGGCGACGAACCGGGAAAGCAGGATCAACAGCACCGCCAGCGTGCCGATGCCGGTGGCCGCCAGCGACAGAGTGGCCAGCCGGACGGCCCGGCCGCCCTGCCGGGAGATATCCCGAGGCGACAACGCCCGGATCAGCAGAGCCGGCCTGCCGGAGGCACCGGCCACGGCGGTGTACACGAGGCGATCCTCCGCCGAAGACGCTCCGCAGACGACCGTTTCTTTGCCGCCGAGCGCCGCCAGCGCCTCTTGCTCCGCCGGGCTCAGCGAGGAATCCCCGGCCAGGCGCACGTCGAAACGCACGCGGGTCTGGGCCGCGAGCTGCTCGAGCATGGCCTCGTCCAGCAGCCGGCCCATCATCAGCCAGCCGCGGGGCGGGCC
>CALLOB010000081.1 GCA_938005315.1 uncultured Phycisphaerae bacterium | reverse complement strand
ATCCGCCGCCCTCGGGGCCCGAGGGCGGCCCGCCGCAGGCTCCGGGGCCGTCGACCGCCACGGCGACGGACACGGCACCGGCCGCCCGAACGCCTGCGGCGGCCATTCCCATCGACCGCCAGCTGGCTGAAGCCCTGGCCGTCCTTCGGCAACGCCTGGCCACACAACCATCCTGAGCGATCACGGGAAGACGGATACCATCAGCCGTGCCCTGGCGGAGCTTCCGGTCCGACCGACGGTCGCCCGCATGGAGCCGGTCGCCCCCCATCGGCCCGGACGGCACACCGTGTGGCCGACGGCCGGACGGGCGGCTAGAGTGGCAAGGACGGCCGCCTTGAAGGCGGTCCGGTCCGGTGGCCTCGTGCACAGTCACCCGGGACGGGCGTCAAGCAGATGAAATCGCGGGAGTTGCTCAAGCTGGGTTACCCCAAGGGACCGGTGATGCTTGCGGCGCTCTCGGCGGCGGGCAACGCCCGGGTGTCGGGCCGATCCAACCAGGCGATCCGGCGCATTCTGCGCGACCTGCTGCGCCGGCCGGGGGATTTCACCGACGACCCGCTGTTCGGCAAGGTGGCCGCGGCCGTCATCGAGGCGGGACTGGCAGCCGCGGACCTGCCTCGGCAGGAATACCGCTGGAACGAGGGGCTCCAGTACGCCGTCTGGGGCGACGAGATCGACCCGGATGCCCACCGGCAGATGAGCAACGCCTGTCGGCTGCCCATTTCGGTGGCCGGGGCGCTGATGCCCGACGCGCACGTCGGCTACGGCCTGCCGATCGGGGGGGTCCTGGCCACGCAGGGAGCGGTGATTCCGTATGCGGTGGGCGTGGACATCGCCTGCCGGATGATGCTGACGGTGTTCGACCTGCCGCCCCAGCGACTGAAGGACGACCAGGACCGTTTTGAGTGCGTCTTGGAGGACTGCACACGTTTCGGCGTGGGCGCGGAATGGAAGCCGCGGAGAAACCACCCGGTGATGGACGAGGACTGGAAGGTCACCCCGGTGACGGCCCGGCTGAAGGACCTGGCCCACCGGCAGCTGGGCACGTCGGGATCCGGCAATCATTTCGTCGAGTTCGGCGAGATCGTTTTCGAGCGACCCGCGCTCGGCGTGCCTGCGGGTTCGTTCGCGGCGGTGCTGTCGCACAGCGGCAGCCGGGGGCCGGGCAACCAGGTCGCGACGGAATACAGCCGGCGGGCGATGAGCCTGCACCGCGGGCTGCCGAAGGAACTGCGCCATCTGGCCTGGCTGGACCTCGACGGCGACGGCGCGGAGTACTGGGCGGCAATGGAGCTCATGGGACGCTATGCCTCGGCGAATCACCACGTGATCCACCGCCAGATCGCCGCCGCCGTCGGCGCCGACGTCATCGCCCAGGTCGAGAACCATCACAATTTCGCCTGGCGCGAGACGCACGAAGGCCGCGACGTGGTGGTCCACCGCAAGGGGGCGACGCCGGCACACGCGGGCGTCGTGGGGATCATTCCGGGGTCGATGGCCTCGCCGGCCTACGTGGTCGAAGGGCTGGGCAACGCCCGCTCACTGGCGTCGGCTTCGCACGGGGCCGGGCGGGTGCTGTCGCGGACCGCGGCGGTGCACAAGTACCGCTGGCGCGACGTGCTGCCCTGGCTGCAGGCCCGGGGCGTGAAGGTGCTGTCGGCCGGGCTGGACGAGGTGCCGATGGTGTACAAGGACATCGACAAGGTGATGGCCGCCCAGACCGACCTGGTGCGTCCGCTGGCCCGGTTCATGCCGAGGCTGGTGAAGATGGCCCCGGCCGGCGAGAAGCCGGAGGATTGAGACGGCTCTGGCCGCCGGAAGCGCCGCCGGTCCGTCCGGCAAGCTGAACACCCCAAGCACTCGCGCCCTGGTCCCCCCGCCCCGAGAACCCGCCGCTCCCGGCGGAAAGCGGTCGTTTTCGGGTACGTCCGGTCCGCGCGCGGGTTACAATAATTTCCAGGAGGTGTGCGATGATCCTCGATCTGACCGAAGAGGAGCACGCCCTGATGTTGAGCCTGCTGGACCGCGAGATCGCCCAGCTCGGGCCGGAGATCCGCCGCACCGACGCACGGGATTACCGCGAGGATCTCAAGCACGAGAAGCAGGTGCTCCTGCACCTGGTCGAGCGGCTGCGCGCCGCGCAGACGGCCTGAGCCCCCGGCCCGGGGTTCGCAGGAATTCACATCGCCGCCGCGGCCTGGACATCCCCCAAACGGCAGATCACGCCGCGACCTGCCGGCGATCCCCGTGCGCGCCGTCGACAACCGCTCCGCCTCCGGCCGCTCTGTTCCCGCGGCCCGAACACCGCTCACGTCAATCCCGCGCCCGGGGTGGCTCGATCCCGCCGGTGCGGTTATAGTGCCCGCCTGCGGGGCCGACGGTGCTTCCGACATCCGGTCGCGGCGACCGCACGGCGGGGATCGCTTCGGCGCACATCGCGACGGAGAACAAACTGCGGCCCCCAGGAGGCCGGGCCATGCCGACGTTGAGCGCGTTTGCCGATGAGGTCAGCCAGGATCCGCAGGTCCAGATGGACGTGTTGGAGGCCAACGGCATCCGGTTCGTGGAGCTGCGAGGGGCGTTCGGGGCGAACGTCATGAAATTGACGCCGGCGCAGTGCGACGAGCTGAGAAAACGCTTCTCGGACCGCGGCTTCGGCGTCTCGTGCATCGCCTCGCCGATCGGCAAGGTGCGCATCGACGAGGACTACCGGCGGCACTTCGACGACTTCAGACGGGCGGTGGACCTGGCGGAGTTCTTCGGAGCCCGTTTCATCCGGATCTTCAGCTACTACCCGCCGGCCGGCGAGTCGATCGCCGACTACCGCGGCGAGGTCCTGCGGCGGATGGCCGAAAAAGTCGAGTATGTGTCGGCGCGGGACGTGACGCTGGTGCTGGAAAACGAATCCAACCTCTTCGGGGCCCTCCCGGAGCGATGCGTCTATCTGCACACCGCCCTGCCCTCGCCCAAACTGGTGGCGGCCTTCGATCCGGCCAACTTCGTCAACATGAACGTCCAGGACGTCTATCACACCTGCTGGCTGCCGATGCGCGGCTTCGTAAAGTACTTCCACATCAAGGACTTCAGGTACGGCGACAAGGACCACGCGGTCCCGGCCGGCCAAGGCGACGGCTGCATCCCGGAGATCCTCCGCGACGCGGCCGCCGACGGCTATGACGGCTTTCTGGCCCTGGAACCGCATCTGGGGGTCGCGGGGCACTCGACGGGCGAAACCAGCCCGGAACTGTTCGCCCAGGCGACCGAGGCGCTGCGTTCGATCTGCTCCGGGCTGGGCTGGCACGTTTGAGGATTCCGGACAGCCGGTTCGTTGACAGCGTTCAACAGATCAATAAGCTGCTTCAATTCAACAACTTATAACGGAAGACGACGGACGGCCGACGACCCGATGTTGCCTGGGGACAACAGGCGGGTTTTCGGCGACCTTTCGACGTGTCGGTCATTTCAGGTTTCCGCGTCCTCTAAGACATGGTCCGAGAATAAGTTGTGTTTGGCCTTCAGTTTTGGGGGTAAGGATGCCGTTGAATGGTCCGGGCCGTGCGGTGACCCCGGCCGGCAAGGAGAATGGCCGCGCAGAAGCCGGCCGGCGCGGAACATGGAACCGGATCGACGCCAGCACCGACGTCTCGAAATCCGCCTGCCGATCGAGTGCATCCCCAAGCCGGGCGAACGCGACCATGCGTTTCGCACGGTGACCATCAACGTCAGCACGGGCGGCTTGTACTTCGAGGCGGACGTTCTGAACGGCATGGCCGTTCCTTCGCCAGGATCGTTGCTGGATTTCGAGCTGACCGTCCCGCCCGGTGACGGCCACTTCCCCTACGAAAGCCGCCTGCGGGGTACCGGCCGGGTGGTGCGGTGTTTCCCGCTCGAGCGTTCTTCCATCCGGGCTGAGGGCGACCGACCGGCGCAGGTCGGGATCGGCCTGCGGTTTCAGGAGCCTCTGCGGGTAGGAGTCTGAAGCAACGTAGCGGCCGCGCCCCTGCCGGCCGTCCAAGAGCCCCCTGCGGGGGGGACTGAGGGTCTACAGCGATACGACCGTGTATCGCGCACACCAGGAGCCTCTGCGGGTGGGGGTCTGAGCCTCCGGGAGTCGGGACGGCGACACAGATCCCCTGCCGCCGGCTGTGCGACTCCCCCTCTCACGCTCTCAACCCGCGCCGACCATACTATCACGTGCCGGCAAGGCATTCCGTGGCCCTGGAGGGACGCGCTCCGTCGCGTCCGGATTCACGAACCTGGAGGGACGCGCTCCGTCGCGTCCTTGAGCGCGGGCTTCCTGCCGTCCCTTGTCGCGGCCCCGACAGAGCGGGGCCCTCCGGGCGAATCCGTGGCCTGGCGGCGCGCATCGACGAGTTGTCGGACATGCCCGGCACACCAGCAAAAGCGGCGGCCCGCGTCGCCGCGAGCCGCCGCCGGTCATACCCGAGGGGTGATTGGGGACTTCCTGTCCGTCTACTGCAGGCACTCCGCCGGCGGCGTCGCGCCGTCGGGGTTGTAGCACCGCTGGAAGGCGGCGAAATCCTTGACGTCGACGTCGTTGTCGTCATCGGCGTCGCAGATCTGGCAGACGCTCGTGCCGCTGTGGGCCACGCCCGGCCCGCTGCCGCACAGCTCGAAGGCCGTCAGGTCCACGTCGTTCACCCGGCCGTTCCGGTCGAAGTCGTAGATCTGCCGCAGGTCGTCCGGCAGAAGCGCCGGGCTGCCGATATCGTTCGGCACCGGCACGCCCCCGTCGTCGTGCGTGGTCAGCGTGGCATAGGCGTTGGCCACGCCGATCGTCGAGAGCGACCAGTTCAGGCCGTTGTCGTTCAGGAACGTGTCCCGCTTGTCGGCCGCCAGATAGATGCTGCTGTTGCCGTTGTCCACCGGCCACGGGGCGGAATCATCGTAAGCCACCACGTCCAGCAACCGGCCGTCGGCCGCATACAGATAGATGCGGTCGCAGAAGTCCACGCCCGTGCCGGTGTTGTTGTTCAGGGCCGGCCACTGAGCCTGCGGAACGAAGTGGATCAGGGACGGGTTGGCGATCTGCCACTCCGTCAGCCACGAGGCGAACGGATCGACCACGTCCTTGGCGATCACCCGCGTGCTGTTGGCCGGAATGGTGATGCCCACCAGGTTCCCCACCGGCTCGCTGGGGCCCGTGTACACGTAGTCCCGGGCGACCTCGTCCAGCAGCGAGTGCAGCGGCACGTCCGCGTTGCTGAGGTTGCGGACCTCGATCCACTCCCATTCGCTGCTCAGCTGGTTCCATGGATTGTACATAACCTCCGTGATGACCACCGTATTCTGGTCCTGCACGAACAGCGTCATGTACGCCAGCTGCGAGTCCGCGGTGCCGTCGTTGACCTTGAAGGCGATCGCGTAACGCCCGGTCATGCCCGCCGTCGGCTTGAACAGGAGCGTGTCGCCGCTGAGCGTGCTGCCGGGCCCGACCGGAGCGAGCGTGCCGCCGTCCAGCAGCGTGCCGGCGCTGCCCGAGGTCGGGCTGAAGCCCTCGCAGCCGCTGACCAGCTTGAAGGTCAGCACCGGCGGATCGTTCGGCGGATCCGTCCCAACCAGCTGGATCGACGAGAAGGTGACCTGGTTCTGGTTGAAGATGCCGGCCGTGCCGCCCTGGGCGATCGGCGGCGAGACCGGAGCCGTGGTCTGCGTCGGGATCAGCGCCGGGCTGCCCACGTCGCTGTCCCGCGGCGGACCGGCCGTCTCCTGGCCCTGGTAGGCGATGCCGCCGGTCACGCCCGTGGCCGAGACCCGCCAGTTGGCCCCCACGTCGTTGTCGGAGGCGGTCAGCTTGTCGGCCTCCAGGAAGATGCTCGCCCAGCCGTTCGCGGCCGGCCAGCCGTTGGTGCCGTTTTCATACTTGACCACGTCCAGGCAGCGCCCGTCGGTGGCGAACAGCGCCAGCAGATCGCCGCTGTTCCGCAGCGCCGGAGCCGCCACCGCGCCGGAGGTCCCGGCGTAGTCCAGAACCACCAGATGCTTCCGCTGGACCTTGCTCAGGTCGCCGCCCTCGGTGGGGTAGGTCACGTCGCCGGCCCCGGGATTCCACTCGTTGAGGAACTGCGGCGTCGTCCGATAGGCGGTCTGCTCGCACACGACCCGCACGCCGCCGGCCGGAATCACGTTGGGCGTCGGCACCGTGCCGCCGTCCGAGCTGGCGTTGGCCAGGTTGTTCTTTGTGCCCGTCGCCGAGTCGAACAGTCCGTTGTAGAGCGTGTCCAGGGCGATCGGCGAGCCGGTCAGGTTCAGCAGTTCCACGTATTCCCAGTCGTATTCGAACCCGCCCGGATCGTACATGATCTCGGTCATGATCACCGAGCCGTCCTGGATGAAGATGTTCACCGGCGCGGGACTCGACTCGGCGTAACCGCTCTGGAAGACCGCGAACTTGAACTGGAACCACCCGCTGACGCCCGGGGCCGGCGTGAACTTGACCTGATTGCCCGGCAGATCGGCGTTCAGCGTCACCGGGGTCACGCCGTCCGGCAGGTAGAGCGTGCCGCCCTGGACGGTGGAGTCGTAGTTCGGAAACATCTTGTCGGCCGTCTGCTTGATGCGGTAGACCAGCGAGCCGCTCCCGATCGGCGTGCCCTCCAGGGTGATCGTGTACTGCGGGGCGTCCTTCATGGTGATGGACGTGCCGGACGAGGCGCTGGGCGTCAGCTGCTCGATGTCCGCCGTCGAACGCAGCAGCAGCTGGTAGCCGCCGTTCCGCGGGTCGCTGGTATCATACTGGCTGAAGATGCCCGTGAGGTTGCAGGCCCCGCCGGGAATCGGCTGGCCCACCAGGTTCAACGCCGAGGTCGAGACGCGCACCACCGCGACCGGCGTCGTCGTGCCGAAGGCCGCCACGTTGTAATTGCCGACGCCGAACGTCCCGCTGGCCAGGAACACCACGTTGTTCAGCTTCACGAGCATGCTTTCGAAGCCTTCGGCCGTCGCGCTGCCCTCCTGGAAATCGGCGACGGTCACGGCCGTCGGCGCCGGAATGCCCGGAGAACCGGTCTTGATGATCGTCGCGGGGCCGTCGTACAGATCGATCTCGAACAACCCGTTGAAGATGTCCACCTTGCCGGTCAGCGTCACCTCGTCCCCCTCGCCGGCGACGGCCAGCAGGGCGTCGATGGCCGCGTTGCTTCCGTAGATGGTGATCCCGCCGGTGGCGTCCTGGGCGTGGAAGTTCTTGCTCGACGTGCTGCTGATCAGATCGGTGGTCGAGGTGATCACCAGATTCTCGATGGTCACCTCCGTCCCGATCGGCTGCGTTTTGGCGTCCGCCACGGTGCCGGCCGTCGCCGTCGCCGCCGACAGCAGCAGCAGCGCCGTCACCTGCACCGTGCCCCTCAAAATCGCTCTCATCATGGTCTACCCTCCTGCTGGACAAAGAATCCTTCGTTCATCCACACCAGAGCCGTCCAAACGGATCGCTTGCGCCTGAAGGTTCCGCGGATTCGAATCGAACGGCGAGGCCCCGGGATCACCACCGCGCAGTTGTGCCTCCGGACCCTCGCACGCCGTGGGATTATCACCCCCGTCCGCTCGCTTTCCAAGTGAATTCGGCGCGAAACTTTCATCGCGGCGCGCGGCGGGGATCGCTGAACCGCGGCACGCCGGGTCTGCAGAGGCCGCACCGAAGCACCGGATTCGGACAAGCCGCCGAACGCTCTTTTAAGAATTCGTGAATACTCCATTCGTTCGGCGCTAAGCACCGATTCCGGGCGCGGGCTCTACCCGCCTCCGCCGCACCTCATGAGAACGCCGACGGCTCGTCATTGATGAAAGCCGTCGTGCGACGGCCTTCACGGCGCTTCGTGCTGCAAGCTCTTTTCCAAAGATCGCTTCCGCCGGCATGTCGCGCATGTCACGGCCTGTGATGTTCACGGGCATTCGCGAAACCGCCACCGCCGCCGATCGCTCAGGACGATCGACATTGCCCCGCATCCAGGCGCCTCCGGCCCGGTCGGGCCGACCCACAACACAATCTTTGCGCGGTTTTCTCTTGGCCGGCAGCGACATTCCGCTATGCTATGGCGGGGCCGACGGCGGCGTGCGTGGTCAACCGCCGGATGGGTTCGTGTGCGGATGGAACCGGGAGAGAAGGAAGCAAGCTCGCAATTCCCGTTTCCCCCCAGCCCGACATGCAAGCCCGAGTGTCGCCCTCCTGCCCCGCCTCGCCTGCGGGAGGGGACGAGCAGGTGTGAAGTCACGGCGGGCCGCGTCGGCGCGCCGAACTCACGGTATGCGGACGTACTGGATGTGTGAGGTCCGTACAGTTACAGGAGGTGCAGAAGATGAGAAAGGCAATGGCAGTCGTGCTCGCGTCGTTTCTGGTCGCCTCGTCGGCGACGGCCACGGTCATGGTTTATGAGACCTTCAGTCATCCCGACGGCGATCTGGTCGGGAAAACCCCTGAAATCGGCGGCACCTGGGTTGCCCACAGCGGCTCGGGTTCCAGCCCCGTTCAGGTGTCGTCAGGGAAAGCCGTCCTGGCCCAGGGCAGCGGAACTCGGGAGGACGTGAATGTGCCCACCGGTTACACGATGGGCTCCGGCGACAAGTGGTACGCGGGTTTCGACCTCGTGAACACCGGCGGTAACACAAATGCCTGCTTCGCGCACTTCATGCAGAATGCCAGCAACTGGAGTGCTCGGACGTTCATTGCCCCTCCCGACGCGGGCGTGACCGGCGATTATGTGCTGGGCATGGGAACCAGCGCCAGCAACCCGCCCTCCGTCAAGTCCACCGTGGGATTGACCTACGGCACGACCTACCGGGTCGTGATCGCGTATGACTACAACACCAAGGTTTCCGAGCTCTGGATCGATCCGGTCTCCGAGGCCAGCCCCAAGATCACCTTGAGCGAGTCTTACAGCACAGCGCACGTCGCTTTCGGCCTTCGGCAGGGAGCCGGGAACAGCACCCAGACGATCGACAACCTGATCGTCGGCACCACGTTCGCTGAGGTGGTTCCCGAGCCGGCCGCTGCGCTGCTCATGCTGGGCCTGGGCTGCCTGATGGCGATCCGGCGCCGCTGAGCGGTTTCTGCCGGCCCCGGCGAACGCCCGGCCTCGCGACGGCGGCCGGGCCGCAGGCGGAAGAGTTGGCCGGACCACCGTGAACCGCCGGCCGGCCTTCGGACGCGGGAGATGCTCGCAGGCGGTGAACCACCGTCGGGCGGGCAGAACTGGACGCTTGAACGCAAAAAGGGCGGACGACCTGCTGAGGTCGTCCGCCCTTCTCTTTTCCGGCCTCTTCCTTCCGCGTCACCCGGCTCTGCGTTTCATCCCCCCGTGCCTTGCCTTTTCCTTGGCTGGCCAGCCTTGCAAGCCCTGTTCGTCCCCACCGGCCCACCGGGACAACCCCCGGGGCACTGCCCAACCGCTACGATTCGACCACGCAAGCACGATCCGGCCATGCGAAGCGATGTAGCGGCCGGCGCCTCCGCCGGCCGTCGGCCCCGCTGTACCCCCGCCTCGCTCGATGACGTCGCGTACCCACAAAGGCCGGCACGGGGGCCGGCCGCTACGATGCTGCGCGTCGGCGGTGAGGCAAAGCTGCCGGCGTTTACAGGTGGGCCGAACCTTCCCAGCTGCGCAGGATGTGCATATAGTTGGCACGCTCGAACGCGCTGGGGTCGGGGCAGTTGTTCAGGCTCATGCTTCCCTGGGCCTGTCTGAGCGACTCGTACTCGTGCTCCTCAAGCCAGCGTGCGACCTCGTCGCGGACGTGGGTGAGCTGGTTGACGCCGTGGAGCAGCAGGGCCGCGACCATCTGCACGGCGTGAGCCCCGCACATCACCGCCTTGAGGCCGTCCATGGGCGTGTGCACGCCGCCGGTGACGGCCAGGTCGGCCTTGATGCGTCCGCTGAGCATCGCCAAGGCCCGCAGCCGCGGCGGGAGGGCATTGGAATCCGACAGGTTGAGCGTCTGGACGACCTCCAGCTCCTCGACGTCGATGTCGGGCTGATAGAAGCGGTTGAAGAGCACCAGGCCGCGGGCTCCGGCCTGGACCAGCCGCTTGGCGACGTTGGCGATCGAGGTGTAGTAGGGCGACAGCTTGACGGCCAGGGGGATGGTGACGGCCTTGCGGACCTCCGAGACCATCTCGACCGTGCGGGCGACGACGGCGTCGCCGGTCTCCTCCGGGTCGGTGGGGATGTAGTAGATGTTGAGCTCCAGGGCGTCGGCCCCGGCCTGCTGGATCTGTCGGGCGTAGCTGAGCCATCCGCCGACGGTGGTGCCGTTGAGCGACGCGATGACCGGGATCTTGACCGCGGCCTTGATGCGGCGGATCTGCTCGAGGTACTCCTCGGGGCCCAGCACGAACCGGTCGGGGCTGGGGAAGTAGGACATGGCCTCGGCGAAGGACTCCCCGTGGGCGTCCATGGAGCGGGAGGTGGCCAGGGATTCGCGGGCGATCTGCTCCTCGAACAGCGAGTTCATCACGATGGCCGCCGAGCCCGCATCCTCCAGCCGGCGGACGCGGTCCAGGTTCTCCGCGAGGGGGGACGCGCCGTTCATGAAGGGGTGCGGCAGCTTGAAGCCGAGGTAGTCGGTAGAAAGATCCATGTCGGGACCTCCGGGGTTCTTCGGGCCTGCGGGATTCCACTCGATCCTTCACCCTGGACGGCCTTGCGGCGACCGGGGGGGCGTCCAGGGCCAGCGCCGCCTCCGGCGAACGGTTCTCAGGCGCCGGCCGCGGGCCCGTGGCCGTTGCCGCCGTCCCCGGGCACGCGCAGCCTGGACATGTGGTCGTAAACGGCGACGCGCCGAACGGAGGCCTTCTGGGCCTCGACCGCCAGCCGCTTGAACCGCGCCGGATCGATCTTCTCGACCATCCGGAAGCGGGTCTCGTTGCGCATGTAGTTGTCGACCGGCACCTTGCCGCCCTCGGCATCCAGCACCAGCGGCGGCTCGCCCGCCAGCAGCCGGCGCGGGTCGTAGCGGTACAGCGGCCACAGCCCGCTCTCCACGGCGAGCTTCTGCTGCTCCAGCCCGTAGGCCAGGTCGTAACCGTGGGCGATGCAGTGGCTGTAGGCGATGATGATCGACGGGCCGGGGTAGGCGTCGGCCTCGACGAAGGCCTGAACGGTGTGGTTGTCCTTGGCTCCGAAGGCCACGCTGCCGACGTACACGTGCCCATAGCTCATGGCCATCAGGCCGAGCTCCTTCTTGGAGACCTCCTTGCCGGCGGCGGCGAACTTCGCCGAGGCGCCCAGCGGCGTGGACTTGGAGGCCTGGCCGCCGGTGTTGGAATAGACTTCGGTGTCCAGCACCAGCAGGTTGATGTCGCGCTGCATGGACAGCACGTGATCCAGTCCGCCGTAGCCGATGTCG
>CALLOB010000080.1 GCA_938005315.1 uncultured Phycisphaerae bacterium | reverse complement strand
TTCGAGCGCCTGACCGGCATCGTGACCTCGCGGCGCGAGCTGTTCAGCCGGCTCGCCGCCGTCGCCGACGAGTACGCCTCGTTGTCGGCCGCGACGACCCAGCCGACCGGCGAGACCGCCCGCCGGCTGGACCAGCTGTTCGTCGAGCGCAACCAGACCATCGAGCGCCTGCTGGCCACCAACGTCGACCCCCGCATGCTCACCGATCTTCTGGAGCTCGGCCGCAAGAGCGAGGTGCGGGCCCGGCGGCTGGAGGCCCTGAAGAAGGATCATCCCGACCTGGCCCCGGTGATCGAGGCCATGGCCTCGGCCTATGACAAGTGGTCCGCCCAGAAGGGCATGCTCGACGACCCCAACGACCTCATGCGATTGCTGCGCGGCGCGGGCAAGCTCGAGTTCCGCATCCTGGCCCGGCCGGAGCCCGGCAACCCGAGCATGATCTCCGCGACCCGGCCGGAGCAGCGCGAACCGATCGAGAAGTACCGCGCCCGGCTGGCCCGCTACGGTCCGCGCCCGCTGGAGAACGACGCCTACGCCTGGTTCGAGATCAACAAGCCCGAGGAGAACGACATCGCCGGGCCCGACAGCGGATACATCGTCGAGGAGTACCTCGGCCGCAAGTACGTCCTGGCTCACGCGACGCCCGACATGGGTCTTCTGAACCGCGGCGACAACGAGTGGACGCTGCGCCGGGCGATGGTCGGTCGCGACCGCACCGGCCAGCTGGCCGTGAACTTCAGCCTCGACCCGCGGGGCGGGGCGCTGTTCTCGGTGCTGACCGGCAACAACATCGAGCGTCCGCTGTGCATCTTCCTGGACGACAAGGCCATGTCCGCGGCCATCATCCGCAACCAGATCGGCACCGACGGCCAGATCTCCGGCCGCTTCACCGAGCAGGATGTCGTCTACCTCGTCCAGACGCTCGAGGCCGGCGTGCTGCCCGCCCGGCTCAAGGAGGTCCCGCTGCAGCAGAAGAGCGTGGGCCCCTCGCTGGGCGACACCAACAAGAAGAAAGGCACGCAGGCGGTGGTCGCGGCCTTCCTGCTGACCGTCGTCTTCATGGCCGTGTACTACACCTACAGCGGCTGCGTGGCCAACATCGCCCTGCTGATGAACCTGGTGCTCACGCTGGGGGTCATGTCCTTCATCCAGGCGACCTTCACCCTGCCGGGCATCGCCGGTCTCGTGCTGATGCTGGGCATGGCTGTGGACGCCAACGTGCTGATCTACGAGCGCATGCGCGAGGAGCTGCAGCGCGGCGTGTCGGTGCGCATGGCGGTCAAACTCGGCTATGAGAAGGCCTTCAGCGCGATTCTCGACTCCAACGTGACCACGATCATCACCGCGTTGATCCTGGGCTCGCTGGGCAGCGAGGAGCTCAAGGGCTTCGGGCTGACGCTGGGCATCGGCCTGTGCACCAGCATGTTCACCGCCCTGTTCGTCACCCGCCAGTTCTTCAACGTCATGGTGCCCACCAGCCTGGACGCCGACGAGACCCGCAAGGTCTGGCTGGGTACCGGCATCCTGGCCCTAGCCGGCGGGGCCTTTCTGGGGCTGGGCTGGACGCTCAACCGCTCGCCGGAGCTGCGGGCCGAGTCCGGGCTGGTCGGCTTCGGGACCTTCCTGCTGGTGATGTTCGCCACCGCCCTGGTGCTGGTCCTGCTGATGTGGCTGTTCCGGCTGGTGTACCACGCCTCCGGCCACCAGAAGGCCAACCGCATGCCCATGCTCAAGCTGCTCAGTGCCCCCAACATCGACTGGATGAGCAAGTATAAGGTGTTCTGGGGCATCTCCCTGGTCGTCATCGTGCTGGGCGCGGTCTTCTTCGATGTCCAGGTCAACCACCCCGAGGACCTCTTCGACATCGAGTTCGTCGGCGGGACCAGCGTCCAGGTCGAGGTCCGGCCCGACCGCCTGGACGAGTTCGCCCGCGAGGGCGACAAGGTGCTGCTGAGTTACGTCGCCCGGGCCAACCCCGATGATCCGGCCACTTCCGTCGGCTGGCTGCGGTCCGCCGCCAAACGGCTCCGCGAGGCCGAGGTCCAGGCCGCCGGCGAGGGCCGATTCACGATCACCGCGCCGGGCGACTTCACCACCGCCCAGATGTCCGCCCTGATGCTTCCGGTCTTCGAGCCGCGCATCGTCCGCGGCGGAATCGTCGACGCCGGCCGCGGCGTGTCCGTGCAGTTCGACACCACCCGCGAGGAAAACGCCGGGCTGGATGCCGCCGCCGTCAGAGAACTGCTGGCCGAGGCCGCCCAGTACGCGACCCGTGCGGCCGACAAGCTCCGCGCCGCCCGCGTCCAACGCATCGAGGCGGAGGCCGCGGCCGGCACCGGGCCCCGCCGGGCGTTCGAGATCGTGACCACCGAGACCAGCAAGCAGCTGGTGGCCGAGGCCCTGCTGGCCTCCATGCGGCCGATCCTGCAGGTCACCGAGACCATCGAGGCCGTGCTCCGCAAGGACGACACTGCCGCGCCCGACGGGCTCTTCCCCATCCGCCAGGCGGCCAACACCGTCGGCGAGGTCATCGGCGGTCCGTACCCCGATTCCGTCGCGCCCTTCAAGGGCGGCGTCATGATGGTGTTCGACGATCTCCAGCCGCCGGCACGCCCCGAAGACATCAGGGCCCGCATCCGCGACATGCGGCTGCAGCCCGATTTCGAGGACGTCGCCGCCCAGGACTTCGAGGTCTTCGGCCTCAGGCCCGCCGAGGGCGCCGAAGGGGCCTTTTCCTCCGTGGCGGTGGCGGTCGTCGATCCCGCCACGCCCTACGTCGAGGGCGACGAGAAGGGTAACCAGCTCTGGCGCACCAAGCTGGCCGAGCGGCAGCTGAGCCTCGTCCAGGCCGCCCTGGCCACCAGCCGCTCCCTGCAGCGTGTGACCGTGTTCGCTCCCCAGGTCGCAGGCGAAGCCACCCAGAAGGCCATCATCGCCATCATCCTTTCGCTGATGGCCATCGCCGCCTACCTCTGGGTACGGTTCGGGTCGCTGGAGTTCGGCCTTTCGGGCGTGATCGCCCTCTACCACGACGTCAGCATCACCCTCTCGGCCATCATGGTGTCCCACTATATCTGGGACACCCCGGTCGGTCGGGCGCTGATGCTTCAGGACTTCCGCATCGATCTGAACATCATCGCCGCCCTGCTGACCATCGTGGGCTTCTCGATCAACGACACCATCGTGATCTTCGACCGCATCCGCGAGAACCGCGGGCGGCTGGCCTCCGTGTCGCCCAAGCTGATCAACGACAGCCTCAACCAGACGCTCTCCCGCACGATCATCACCACGCTGACCGTGCTGCTGACCGTGCTGGCCATGTACATCCTCGGCGGCGACGGCATTCACGGCTTCGCCTTCGCGATGCTGATCGGCTGCATCAGCGGAACCTACAGCACCCTGGCCATCGCCACGCCGATGGTCCAGCACCCGCGGGCGATGTGGGTCACGACTATCGGCATCGCCGCCTTGACCGCCCTGGGCCTGGCGATGACCGTGCAGACGCCGCCCCTGCGGATCGGCCTGGTGCTGCTCACGCTGGTCCTCGCGGCCTACGCGATCATCCGCGTCATCCGGCCGCAGGGACTTGGGGCCCGACCGGTGACCGCATAATCGGAGGCACGGTTCGAAACGCTTGGCGGTTCGCGCCTGCCGGGTCGCCGGGGGCCCGGCAGGCCGGACGCCCCCCTCGGGAGGCCCACATGCCCGCCTGGCTGAGCCACTGGCTCGAACGCCATCAGCACCCCGCCTCGCTGCTTCTGCACGCGATCGGCATTCCGATGACCATCGGGGCCCTGCTTCTGGCTGGAGTGCAGCTGGCCGCCTGGCGGTGGGACCTCTGGTGGCGACCCGCCCTGTTGTTCGTCGGCGGATACGCCTTGCAGTGGCTCGGCCACCTCATCGAAGGCAACGACATGGGTGAGATCATCCTCGTCAAACGCCTCCTCGGCCGACCCTACACCGCCGTATCGCCTCGCTACGCCCGATCCTCATGACGCTACGGGGCGCTTCGGCCTGAAACCGCCGCCCGTTGTCGGCCCCCGGGACGCTCGCGCGCCGTCACATCGCGTCGTCGCGTCGCCGTCCCGGAAGGACGCGCTCCGTCGCGTCCCATTCTGCGCCCCCTGGAGGGACGCGCTCCGTCGCGTCCGGGATTCCCGGCCGTGTCGGTGCGTTCCGTGCACCGTCGTCGCCGCCTCTGCTGCCGGCCTCAACGGCGCTCCGTGCCCATGCCGCCCCCGGGTCGGACAGGAGCTCCGCCGGCGCTGTCATCGGCCCCCTCCGGCCCGTGATCGCACCGCAGAAAAGCCGATCGGAATGGAGGCGGCCAAGGCCGGTCGCGGCAGGCTTGTTCGGCCCTGCCGGCTTGTGTCGCCCGGCACGAGGGCCTATCATATGGGCTCGCGCGGTCGCCGGGACGACCGCGCCGTCCCGGCCTGCGACGGCCGGTCGGGTGAACCCAGGACTACAGGAAAGGACCAGAACCGTGGCCAAGGCCCAGCAGAATCACGCCTATTTGTTCACCTCCGAGTCGGTCTCCCAGGGACACCCCGACAAGGTCTGCGACCAGATCTCGGATGCGATCCTCGACAGCCTCCTGCGGCACGATCCCTATGCCCGCGTGGCCGTCGAGACCATGGTCACCACCGGCCTGATCGCCATCGCCGGCGAAGTGACGGTCCACAACCCCGCCGCCGAGAAAGCCCTCGCCGACGTCGAGGCCACCGCCCGCCAGACCGTCCGCGAGATCGGTTACGACGACCCGGCCATCGGATTCGACTACCGCAGCTGCGCCGTGATCCGCACCCTGCACTCGCAGTCGGCCGACATCAGCCAGGGCGTCACCGCCGGCAAGGGACTGCACAAGGAGCAGGGCGCCGGGGACCAGGGCCTGATGTTCGGCTTCGCCTGCAACGAAACGAAGGTGCTGATGCCGCTGCCGATCCATCTGGCCCACCGGCTGGTGGAGCGACTGATCGAGACCCGCGAGAAGGGCATCCTCAAGTGGGTCCGCCCCGACAGCAAGAGCCAGGTGACCGTCGAGTACGTCGATGGCCGACCGACGCGCATCGACACCGTGGTCGTCTCGACCCAGCACACCGAGGATGTCTGCGACCGCAGCGGCAACCTCTCCGACAAGGCCCGCCGGCAGATCATCGACCAGGTCATCAGGCCGGTAATCATGGCCCAGCGGCCCGATCTGTGGAACGACCGCATCAAGTACCACATCAATCCCACCGGACGCTTCGTCGTCGGCGGTCCCCACGGCGACTCCGGGCTCACCGGCCGCAAGATCATCGTCGATACCTACGGCGGACGCGGACGGCATGGCGGCGGGGCTTTCAGCGGCAAGGATCCCAGTAAGGTCGACCGCTCGGCCGCCTACATGGGCCGCTATATCGCCAAGAACGTCGTGGCCGCCGGACTCGCCGATCAGTGCGAGGTCCAGCTGGCCTACGCCATCGGCGTCGCCGATCCGGTGAGCATTCACGTGGACACCTTCGGCACCGGCCGCATCGACACCGCCGTGCTCGCGAAGATCATTCGCGACCTCTTCCCCCTCAAGCCGCGCGAGATCATCAGCCACCTGAAGCTCCTGCGGCCGATTTACCGCGAGACCGCCCGCAACGGCCATTTCGGCCGCACCGGCCCGGGTTTCACCTGGGAGAAGACCGACATGGTCGCGAAGTTGAAGAAAGCCGCCGCCCGTTACGCCCGCTGAGCGATCCCGGGCATCGCCGGCACGCCCGGCCGACCGAGAGGCCAGGCCCCGCGCCGTCCCGCCGCGGCTCAGCCCTCCCCGGCCAGAACCTCCAGCAGGCGGGTTCGCAGCCCGGCGATCCGATCGGGGTCGGCCAGCCGCCCGCCGTCGCGGTCGGTCACATAGAAGCAGTCCACGATCTGATCCAGGCGGGTCGAGATCCGTGCTGAACGGACCGAAAGGCCTGAATCCAGCAATGTGCGCGCGATGGCGTACAACCGCCCGGGCCGGTCGTCGGCGAAGACCTCCAGGATCGTGAACCGGTCGGAAGTGTCGTTGTCGATTTCCACCTGCGGCCGCTCGCGCAGCAGCGGCCGGCCGCCGGCGCCGAACACCCGCCGGCGCCGGGCCATCAGTTCCTCCACCGCCAGCCTTCCCGACAACACCTCGACGATGCGTCCGGCGACCTCCTCGCGCCGCGCCGGCGGCGGCTCGCCCGAAAAGGTCGTGTCCCGCCCCAGAAACGTGTCCAGCACCACGCCGTCCTGCCGGGTGATGATCCGGGCCGCCTCGACCTCGATGCCCTCGGCGGCCAGCACGCCGGCGATCCGGGCGAAAATGCCCGGGGTCAGGTCGTCACGCGTCACTACGGTGTACTCGACGAACCCCGGCTCCGGCAGGAATCGCGACGCCACGGCCACTGGGGCCTGCGGCATATCACGGATCATCCGCAGGTGCCCGGCGACCTCCTCCGGCGGCACGGCCGACAGGTAGGACGCCGGCATGGCCGCAAGTTGGGCTCGAATCCAGGCTTCGTCGAACGCTCCCCGCAGCCTTTCCAGCAGGGCGAGACGCAACGCCTCGGACCCGGCCTGTTCGTCGCCGCCGGGAACCTCGCCGGTCAGGGCCTCGGCCGCCCGGACATAAAGCGAAGTCAGCAGAGACTCCTTCCAGGTGTTCCAGTTGCCCGGCGACACCGCCTCGGTGTCCGCGGCCGTCAGCACGTAGAGCATCCGCAGCAGCTCCGGCGTGCCCACGTCCCGTGCGAACCGCAGGATGGTCTGGGGATCGTCCACGTCCCGCCGGAAAGCGGTATGGGCCATCAGCAGGTGGCGGTGAACCAGGAAGACCAGCACGCGGGATTCGTGACCGTCCAGGCCGAAGTCCGCGGCGATCCGCTCGGCAACGCCCCGCCCGGCCTCGCTGTGGTCGCCCCCCAGCCCCTTGCCCAGGTCGTGGATCAGGATCGCCAGGTGCAGCAGGTCCTTGCGGCGGATCTCGCGCCAGGCCCGCCCCACCGGGCCGCGGTCGGTTTCCCGGGCGGCGGCGGCCTCCACCGCCCGGATGGAATGCTCGTCGATCGTGTACTTGTGCAGCAGGTTGAACTGGATCAGGCCCCGGGCGTGCCCGAAGGCGGGGATCAGCCGCTCCAGCATGCCGACGCGGTGCAGCCCGCTAAGCATGTGCCCCAGCCCCCCGGGGCGCCCGAGAGCCTCCAGAAAACGCCTCTTCGCGAGAGGCGAAACCTCGGCATGGTCACATCCGGCGCGCAGACGCTCCAGCGTGGCGTGATCCACCCGCACGTTGCGGCACCGCGCAAGGTCGAACAGCCGCACCGCTGTGGCCGCATCGTCGAGCGTTTCCGCCGGAGCATCGGGCTCCAGCCCGATCATGACCCGATCCGTCACCAGCCCCTCGCCCAGCCGCTCGGCGACGAGTCGGCCAAGGACCCGACGGAGCCTGCCCGGGCCCCGCAGGCGGTCAAGGAGCCGCGCCACCGCTTCGTCCAGCCGCGCCGTCTGCCGGTAATAGTCGCGCATGAAGCGCTCGACACCCAGCAGCCGCTCATCGTCGCGGTAACCCAGCCAGGTCGCCAGGCGCATCTGCTCCTCGCGGGTCAGAACGTCCTGGGCGCCGCCGGCGGAGAAGTGCATCTCGTGACGCAGATGCAGCAGGAAACCGACGGCATCGGAGACCGTCCGCGCGTCCTCGTCGCTCAACAGGCCGCAGTCCCGTAATGCTGTCGGATCCGGCCGCCCGCAACGCAGGGCCGACACCCAGCGGAGCATGTGGTAATCCCGCAGGCCCCCGGGGCTCTTCTTGACGTTCGGCTCCAGCAGGCAGACGGTCCGTGCGTGGTAGTCCTGATGCTCCCGGGCCCGCTCGGCCCGCACCTCCTCGATGAAGGTCTTCAGCGGCAGCTCCCGCAACACGCGCCCCAGCCGGCCGCGCATGTCCTCCAACAGCGGCCGGTGGCCCAGCAGCGGGCGGACTTCCAGCACCGCGGTGCGGAAGGACAGGTCCTCGCGGGCCATCGCGGCGCAGTCGGCGGGCGTGCGGACGCTCTGCGAAGGCGCGACGCCCGCGTCCCAGAGGTCGCGGATCAGACCCGACACGAAGGCCGTCGTCTCCGGCGCGGCGTCCGGAGCCGTCACGAACAGCAGATCGACATCCGAGTGCGGGGCCAGGTCGCCGCGGCCGAAACCGCCCACCGCCGCCACGGCCAGCTGGCGGTCCAGGACGGCGCGGGCGCGATCATCCAGGCCCGAGCGGGCGACCTCGAAAATGCCGCGGACGGCCCGATCAAGCATCGCCGTCAACGCGGCGCACACCGCCGACGCGCCGTCGCCCCGGACATGCATGGCCCGGATGTCGGCACGCGCCGCCTCGATGTCCTGCCTGATCCGGACAAGGTCGGGTCGCAGGTCGGGAGAAGAAGGGATCGACATGGCCATGGACGGCACCGCCTCACCGCCTCGACCCCGCCGGGCCGCCGGCACAAGGCGGGCACCGACAACATGCGCCGGCGACGGAAAACCCCGCGGCAAGGCTGCCGGGACACGATGCGCCGCCGGCGGCTACAGGGCCGCGTCTCCGGTGTCGCCGGTGCGGATCCGCACGGCCTGGTCCAGGTCGGTGATGAAGATCTTGCCGTCGCCGATCTGGCCGGTGCGCGCCGACCGCACGATCGCGTCCATCACACCGTCCAGGGCCGCGTCCGCCACCACGACTTCGATCTTCAGCTTGGGCACGAAGTCGATGGTGTACTCCGCCCCGCGGTAGTGCTCGGTGTGGCCCTTCTGCCGGCCGAAACCGCGCACCTCGGTGATCGTCAGGCCCTGGATGCCAACCTGGGCCAGAGCGTTCTTGACGTCGTCGAGCTTGTAGGGCTTGATGATCGCTTCAATCTTCTTCACGGACAGGCCTCCTTTCGAGGCTCACCCCGCCGCCCGGACCGACCGTCGCGGGGACTTCTTCAGCATACCCGATCCCGAACCTGCCGCAGCCTGGGCCCCTCGGCCCGGTCACGGCCGCCGGCCGGAGGGGAGACCGGCGGCCGTGACGGTCAGAAGGATGCGGCTCGAATCGCCTCCGCGGCCCGCAGCCGGCGGTCGCACGTCCGCCCGGGCCCGGCGGCCGCGCGGCGGTCAATGCTTGACCAGCTGGAAGTTCGGATAACCCTCCATGCCGTGCTCGTCGACGTCCAGCCCCCGCAGCTCCTCCTCGGGGGTCACGCGGAGCCCGACCACCGCCTTGATGATCGCGAACAGCACCAGCCCCGTCGCCACACACCAGACGCCCACCGCCACCACGCCGATCACCTGGACGATCAGCTGCTCCAGCCCGCCGCCGTAGAAGAGCCCCGGCTTGGGGCCCGTGCAGCCGTACACCGGGTCGGAAAACAGGCCCAGCGACAGCGTGCCCCAGATGCCGTTGGTCAGGTGGACCGAGACGGCGCCGACCGGATCGTCGATCTTGAGCACCTGATCGATGAACACCACCGACAGCACGACCAGGATCCCGCCGATCAGACCGATCAGCAGGGCGGCGTTGATGCCCACGAACGCACACGGCGCCGTGATCGCCACCAGCCCCGCCAGGCACCCGTTGCCGGCCATGCTCGCGTCCCATTTGCCGAACCACAGCTTGGCCGTCAGCAGGGCGCCGATGGTGCCCGTGGCCGCCGCGGCGTTGGTGGTCACGGCGATGTGCGCGATCGCCGCCCCCTGCCCGACCGCGGCCATGGTGCTGCCGGGGTTGAAGCCGAACCAGCCCAGCCACAGGATGAACACGCCCAAAATCATCAGCGGGAAGCTGTGGCCCGGGATCGCGTTGACCTTGCCCCCGGGGCCGTACTTGCCCAGACGCGCGCCGACCATGAACGCCCCGCACAACGCCACCCAGCCGCCGACCGAATGCACCACCGTCGAACCGGCGAAATCGAAAAAGCCCTTGCCCGCCAGCCAGCCGCCGCCCCAGGACCAGTGCCCCGCGATCGGGTAGATCAGGGCGGTAATCGCGATGCTGTAGACCAGGTAGGCCGGGAAACGGGTCCGCTCGGCCATGGCGCCCGAGACGATCGTGGCCGCCGTACCGGCGAACACCAGCTGAAAGATGAACTTCGCATCCAGGCAGACCGGTGACCACGACAGCGAACCGAAGGTGTCCGCGACCGCCTCGCGGAGCAGAAAGCCGCTGCTCCCGATGAAGCCGTTACCGGCTCCGAACATCAGCCCGAAGCCGACCAGGTAGAACATCACCGACGCGAAGCAGAAGTCCAGCAGGTTCTTCATGCAGATATGAACCGTATTCTTCGCCCGCGTCAGCCCGGTCTCCACCAGCGCGAAGCCCGCCTGCATCCAGAAGACCAGAAAGGCCGCCAGCAGCACCCACACCGTGTCCAGGTCGACCCCGTTGGCCCCGACCTGGCTCATGACCTTCTCCGCCGTCAGCGGTGCGGCCCCCTCGGCGGCAGCGTCCTGGGCGAGCGCGGTCCCGGCCACCACGGCCGGCAGGAGAATCATCGCGGCCAAGGTCTTCAGCAACCGGTTGCCGTTCGTGGAATCTGGTGATCGCACGTTTCTGTCTCCTCGATCAGCCCCGCAGGAAACCCGGAGGAAACCTTCCTCCGACGTTCGCGCCGGGGCAAGTCCGCGCCGCGACACCGCGGCGAACTCACCCGGCCGGGTCACGCTTTCGACAAATAACGACACATGCTCCCCAGGCGTGCGCGGGACAACTGCCGGCATCCGCCGTTTCGCGCGTCTCCGAAAGATATGCCCTGCAGGCATCAGCCGGGGAACGGCCGGCCTCCCGTGACGGCCCGGGGCACCGAGACGCCGGTCCGCCAAGCGATGCGCCTCGGATCCCGGTATCTTGAACGATGCGACGCGGGCCCTCGGGTAACTACCCGAGCACCACCGGGCGCGAGGCCCCCAGCGCCACCTGCGGGCCTCCAGCGTCCGACTGCCTGCCGGCCGTCGGCCACTCGTGCATGGCCCGCAACACGAGGCTGATTCAGCAAGCGCCGTGCCAACTTGCCGCACATCATGTTTGCCTGACGCCAAACATGCCCGCATATGCACTCAAAGCCAACCTCGGCGGCCCTTGGCTGCTCGAAAAGACCACACTGCGTGGCTCGCGAGAACCTCTCAATGAACTTATCTTTGGGATAGGTATGCCCAGGATTGGGCACCACCCGAACGGCTTTGCCTAGAAGATGTGCAGATAGCTCTTGTGCCAGTCCTCGCCGAAGTGCCGCCGCCCGTATACCCCCAAAGCTGCTGCGGCCACCGGAGCAACCTGCCCAGTGCCCGCGATGAAAGCGCAGATCTCATGTTCTTCGGGGATACAGCACTCCAGGGCTGCGTGTTCCTCCTCGGGGTGGCCCGGACGGAGCCGTTCGAGCAGGTCTGAAAGGCTGCAAGTGCATTCACATTCGAAGATTAGCTCTGGCTGACGGCTTGTGGCTTCGCGGACCAGGCCGGTGCATTTCAGTGAGACGATCTCCGTCGAACGGATGCCCAATTCCTCACCCAACTCGCGCCGGGCACACCCGAAAGCATCCATTCGGCCATCCGGCAAGCGGTCGGAGGGGTCCATCGTGCCCCCAAAAAGATGCAACATGCCCGGACAGACCGCCAAGTGCTGACCCCTCCGTCCCAGAACCAGCCAGTGGTCCGAGGTCACCAACAAGGTACTGACGCCCAGAGGATTGGCAAAGAGATCCCAGCCGATGACATCGCCTTTTTCATAGTTTAAGTAGTTGGTTCCAATATAGTTAGCATAGTCCGTAGGCCCGACTTCCAGATGCCACCGGCTGTCTCGGCGGACGTAACTGAGCAGGCGGGCCATCGGGCCGTTGAACAGATGTTGCCGATTTCTGCGGCACTGGGCGACGAAGGCGTTCCAGGTTTCGGCGACCAGGCGATCCAGTTCCGGGTGCGGGGGCCTGGGCTGGTCGCGCCAGGCGATGGTGAAATCATCCGGGCCGAGCTCACCCGAGAAATCGACGACAAAAGGTACCAATTCGGGGCTCCATGGCGGTCCGGCGGGCTCGGATCGTTGCAGCCGGCCGCGAAGCACAGCCGGACCGACGGCAGCATACCACGAGTTCAGAGCGGCCACGAGGTGCCATTGGCGCCGGAGAACCCGCAAAAGAACCCCGGGGATTCGTGCGGGCTTCGCACATGACGGGTGGTGCTGAAAGGGCGGCTCCGAGCAGGCCCGGTGGTGGCGAGCTGCGTGAGCCGGTTGCGATGCGAGCCTTGAGCGGGAGAACGAGGCTGCGTCCCCGGGCTGGCATTCGGCGGCAAGTTCAACTAGCATAACGACTTGAACGGCGGTCGATGGCCTTGCCGGGGTGGCGGGCGGACGGGCCGCCAAGGTGCCGGCGCCCCGTCGAGGTACCGGCGGCCGACGGCAGGAGCACCAGGTCATGAGCGAGCCGACCACGATCTGCGGCGAGCTGATCGTCAAGGACCAGAAGTTCGCCATCATCGTCAGTCGTTTCAACGAGTTCATCTCCTCGCGGCTGCTTTCGGCCGCCCTGGATGCGCTCCAGCGGCATGGGTGCAAGCCTGCGAACGTCAAGGTAATCTGGGTTCCGGGCGCCTGGGAGCTGCCGCTGACGGCCAAGAGGGTCGCCGCCGGCGGCGGGGTGGACGCGGTGATCTGTCTGGGGTGCGTGATCCGGGGGGAGACGCCGCACTTCGACTACGTGGCCGGCGAGGCGGCCAAGGGCATCGCGCAGGTTGCACTGGAAACCGGGCTGCCGGTAGTGTTCGGCGTGTTGACCGCCGACTCGCTCGATCAGGCCATCCATCGCGCGGGTGCCAAGTCGGGCAACAAGGGCGCGGACGCGGCGATGACGGCGATCGAGATGGCCAATCTGTTCGGCCGGATCTGAGCGGTCGGGAGGAGTGGCCGAAAACGGCGGTGCCCCCACGGCGGGAATCGCCGCGGCTCGGGCACGGACGCGCGGAGGCGGGCGGTTTCTTCTGAAAGCGAGAGCAGGGCAGTGAAGTCAGCCGAGGATCTGTGCCCGGCCACGGCCCCCGGGCAGGGGGGCAGACCGCGGCACACCGCCAGGATTCTGTCGCTCCAGAGCCTCTACCAGCTGGACATCCAGAAGCTGCCGCCGGAGGCGGACCCCGGGCCGGCGCTGGAGCCGCTGGTGGCCGAGGCCGGCGTATCCGCCGACACCGCGGCCTACGCCCTCCGGCTGGCCTCGGGAACGTGGTCGAACTGCGCGAAGTACGACCGCATGATCCGCAGCGTGTCGGACCACTGGGAAGTCGGCCGGATGGCGGTGGTGGACCGCAACATCCTGCGGATGGCGCTGTACGAGCTGCTCGAGGAACCGGACGTGCCGGTGCGGGTCATCCTGGACGAGGCCATCGAGATCGGGCGCGAGTTCGGCTCGGAGGAGACGCCGCAGTTCATCAACGGGGTGCTGGACGCGATCTGGAAGCAGCACGAGGCCTGCCGGATCGCGCGCCCGCAGACCGATCCCGGCGGCCGAAGCGCCGGGGCAGCGCATGAGGAGTGCGGGCCGGCGGCGGCATCCTGATCCAAGGGGGCGACGCCCCGCGCCGCCGCAGCGCAGGGCGTCGGATCGGCCGGCGGCCGGCGGGGCACCGCGGACGGGGGTTGTGGTTTCATGGGACTGTTCGACCGGCTGATCAAGGGGCTGACCAAGACCCGGGAGAAGATCTCCCGGACCTTTCGGTCGATCCTTCCGTTCGGGCGCAGGATCGATGACGCGATCATCGACCAGCTGGAGGAGACCATGCTGGCCGACGACATGGGTCCGTCGGCCACCGCCCGGCTGATCGGCGAGGTGCGCGCCGCCTACAAGTCTGGCGAGATCACCGAGACGCAGGAGATCATTCCCTTTCTCAAGCGGCGGATCGTGGCCTACTGGCCCGAACCCGACCGGCAGCTGCGCCTGGCCGAGGCCGGCCCGACGGTGATCCTGGTGGTGGGGATCAACGGCTCGGGGAAGACCACCAGCGTGGCCAAGCTCTGCCACCACCTGGCGACACAGGGTCGGACGGTGATCCTCGGCGCATGCGACACGTTCCGGGCGGCGGCGGTGGCCCAGCTCACCGAGTGGTCCGCGCGGCTGGGCGTGCAGATCGTCAAGCACAACCAGGGCGCCGACCCGGGGGCCGTGGCCTACGACGCCTGCGAGGCGGCCGTGGCCCGCAACGCCGACGTGCTGATCATCGACACCGCCGGTCGGCTCCACACCCAGGATCACCTGATGCGCGAGCTCAACAAGATCCAGCGGGTGGTGGAGAAGAAGATCCCCGGGGCCCCGCACGAGGTGCTGCTGGTCCTGGATTCGACCATCGGCCAGAACGCGATCAATCAGGCCCGGATGTTCAGCCAGCACGTCAAGGTCACCGGGCTGTTTCTGGCCAAGCTCGACGGCTCGGCCAAGGGCGGGATCGTGATCGGCATCCGCGACCAGATCGACATTCCGGTCAAGTTCGTCGGCTTGGGCGAGACGCCCGCGGACATCGAGCCGTTCGACCCCGAGAGCTTCGTCGAGGCGCTGTTCTCCGAGAGCGAATGAGCCCTCCGGCCGTGCCGTGCTTTCGCATCCCGGCCCGGGCACATCGTCGGCGGGGCTTGCCCGGCGGGGGCAAAACAGTTAACCTGATCTTAACCTTCTTCAGGCCGGACCCCATCCCATTCCGCGAATCGCCCGGGGCCATGGCGCGGCCCGGGGCAGGAGGTTCCGATCATGGGCGGGTTGTTCGCGGCGGCGTGCGAGGACGACTGCGTCGGCGACCTGTTCTACGGCACGGACTACCACTCCCACCTGGGCACCCGGCGCGGCGGCATGGCCGTGGCCAACGGCACCGGCTACACCCGCTTCATCCACGACATCACCAACGCCCAGTTCCGCTCGAAGTTCGAGGACGACCTCCCGCGCATGCACGGGCGCCGCGGGATCGGGGTGATCAGCGACACCGAGGACCAGCCGCTGATCATCGGCAGCCATCTGGGCACATACGCGATCGTCACGGTGGGACGGATCGCCAACGCCGCCGATCTGGCCGCCGAGGCCTGCGGTCGGCGCCGCATCCACTTCTCGGAGATGAGCGGCGGCGAGATCAACTCCACCGAGCTGGCAGCGACGCTGATCAACCAGGAATCGTCGTTCGTGGACGGCATCCGCAACCTCCAGGCGGCGATCGACGGTTCCTGCTCGCTGCTGCTGTTGACGGCCGAGGGCATCTATGCCGCCCGGGACCGCTATGGCCGCACGCCGCTGGTGCTGGGCCGCAAGCCGGGGGGCTGGGCGGTGACGATGGAGACCTGCGCCCTGCCGAACCTGGGCTACGAGGTCCACCGCGACCTGGGGCCCGGCGAGATCGTCCGCATCACCGAAGATGGTGTCGAAAGGCTGTCGCCACCCGGGCGGGCGATGCAGATCTGCGCCTTCCTGTGGGTCTATTACGGCTACCCGGCCTCGAGTTACGAGGGCATCAACGTGGAGGCAGCGCGTTATCGTTGCGGGGCGGCCCTGGCCCGCCGCGACCGGGTCGAGGTGGACTTCGTGGCCGGGATTCCCGACTCCGGCATCGGGCACGCCATCGGATATGCCAACCAGGCCCGCGTGCCGCACATGCGCCCGTTCGTCAAGTACACCCCCACCTGGCCGCGGAGCTTCATGCCGCAGGACCAGCAGGTGCGCGACCTGGTGGCGGGCATGAAGCTCATCCCCATCCGCGAGATCATCGCGGGGCGGCGAATGCTGTTCTGCGAGGACTCGATCGTCCGCGGCACGCAGCTGCGCAAGACCATTTCCAGCCTGTTTGCGGCGGGGGCCCGCGAGGTGCACATGCGGGCCGCCTGCCCACCGCTGATCCACGGCTGCCGGTTCCTGAACTTCTCCCGTTCGAGGTCTGAGCTCGACCTGGCGGCGCGCAAGGCGATCAGCGAACTGGGCGGCCGCGAGGCGGACCTGTCCGGGTACGCCGATCACGACGACCCGCGTTACCGGGAGATGGTCGAGTGCATCCGCAGCCGGCTGGGGCTGACGTCGCTGGCCTACCAGCGGCTGGACGACCTCATCGAGGCCATCGGTCTGCCGCGCGAGAAGCTGTGCACCTGGTGCTGGGACGGCGTCGACGGCCGCTGTCCGGCCGCGTCCGCCTGCCGGGCAGACCTGTGACGGCCCGCGGCCCTTCCATTGGATCCTCAGGCCACCCGACGGACGGTGCGCGACGGCCTGGATCAACCTGTCTGCCCATCCGACGGTGCCGAGCCCTTTCGGAGGGACGCGTCTGGTCGCGTCCGGGGCCGTCCGGGGCCCTCCGGGCGGATGCTCGGCCCTGGAGGGACGCGCTCCGTCGCGTCCGGGCCCATCCGTGGAGGAACGCGCTGCGTCGCGTTGGAGGTTTCGCGCCGCGGCGTTTCATGGCGTCCCCAGGTCGCCACCCCATTCGCGTGGCCCCGACGGAGCGGGGCCCTCCATGTTTCGAGGAAGCCGGAAATGCGAGGTACGAAGTGACGCGATATCGGAGGGACGCGCTCCGTCGCGTCCGCACGCTCGCAAGGCGCCCGAAAAAGGCCTCTGCGCCGCCGGTCGCGACGCAGAGGCCCGCACGTTCAGGTCTCGACGCGCCGCGACTACAGGTTCATGTGCATCCGCAGCCCGTAGACCAGCGAGCAGTCATGGAAGTCCCCGCCGCCGGGGTTCATGATGATCTGGAAGTCCGGCGAGATGTGCAGCCAGGGGAAGACCTCGATGCTGTAGTACATCTCGATGCCCTGCTCGGAGTGGAACTGGGCCGGCAGATCGTTGCTGAGGTCCAGGAAGTAGTAGCCGATGCCGCAGGTGTCGCGGTCGCGGTCGGGGATCACGCCCCGGCCGCCCATGCCGATGCTGTAGAAGTGGGCCGCGGGGTTGACGTCCTGGCGGGCCCATCCGAACCGGCCGAACAGCCCGATGCCCTGGTTCGGGTCGTCGGCCTCCGTGTACAGGTACTGGTCGAAGTTGTAGTAGACCATCACGTTGTCGCCGCCGTCGTCGAATGTGGCCAGCGTGTTGACCACCTTCTGGGCCAGGTCCTTGCCCAGCAACTTGACGGCCAGCGTGCCGGTGCTGCCGAAAGGCTCGTTGGGCCTGACCTTGGGGAAGTCCTTGCAGCTCCAGGCGAAGCCCACGCGCTGGTGCCCGGGCAGGCCGAAGGGCTTGATGGTGAACACCCACTCGTGGATCACGGTCGTGTTCACGTCGCCGTGGAACGCGGTCTCGAAGCCGGTGGTCTTGGCCCGGCCGTCGCTGTCGGCCGCCGCCGTCAGGATCGACAGCCACTCGGTGGGGTTGAGCACGAAGCCCGCCCCCATGGTGGTGTAGGGAAGGAACGCCGGGAGCATCGGGTTGTTGCGGAACGCCACGTTCATGAACTGGGTCTGCTCATCGTTGGCGAAGACGTTCCCGTCGAACCCGCGGCTGCCGCCGAACAGCTTGCCGGCCAGGAGGATCAGCTTGCCCTCGGCCAGCACCTGCGTGTAGATGAACTCGGAAAGCAGGAAGCGGCCGCCCTCATCCAGCCCGAAGCCCGGCTCGGCTGACCCCGGCTTGGCGGCGTCGAAGTTCACCGGCAGCAGAGCCCCGACCTGCCTGTCGATGCCGCCGCCCCAGACGCCCTCGGCCTTGATGATAAACGTGCCGCCGGGCCACAGACCCATCTTCCCGGTGTCCAGCGTCAGCTCCAGATCGTTGGACCCCGAGTAGCGCAGGCCGTCGTTGGTGCTTCGGCCGCCGTGGGCGTTGCCCTGGAGGATATTTGTCACGCTCATGTCCAGCCTGATGCCGATGTCCTCCAGCTGGGTGCGCGCCCCGCCCCAATCGCCAGTCAGCCGCTGCCAGTTGGGGAAGTCGCCGGTCTGATACGATTTGCTCACAGTGCTTTCGACCGCCGGCTGCGTCGTCTGGGCCACCGCCGGTAATGCGAGCATCAGGACCGTCAACCCCGTCGCAAGGAGAATACTTCGCATGGTCGTCGTGCCTCCGTGTAAAGAACCCTGATGTCGCCGAATGGATGAACCGAATGCCGGCGATCTCCCTCGCGCCTTCGGGATGAACGCCGGCACTCCACCGGATGGAGTCGATGCCGCACAAGCTTCGAATCCATCCGATTTAAGCGCCTGCTGTATTATGTGAAGGCTTCCGCGCCCGTCAATAGGTCATCCGCCGGAGGCTGACGGTTTTTTACCTCCTGGAACGCATTTGAATCGGCCGGACGGAAAGCCGTCTGGCGCGTGTGCGTCAGGCAGCCCTTGTTGCGTGTCCGCCGGCGTTTCACCGCATGGCCGATTGCCGGCGATTCGCACGGCCCCGACGGAGCGGGGCCCTCCAGGGCGACCATTTTGCGGCCCCGACGGAGCGGGGCCCTCCAGGGCGGGGCCCCCCAGGGCGGGGCCCTCCGGGCGGATGCGCAGCCCTGGAGGGACGCGCTGCGTCGCGTCCGGGCCCATCCGTGGAGGGACGCGCTGCGTCGCGTTCCCAAGGGGAGTCGCGGGGTCTGGTGGGGCGAGTCACGGCCACCGGGCCTGGCACGGACCGGCCCTGCGCCGGCCGAACCGCCGGGCTATTGACGGCGGCCCGGAAATGGCTACGTTGGGGGTTGTGCGGCGGCGCGGCGTCGACCTATGGCGACGTAAGCCTTTGCCTGGAAACCGGTTGCGCAGCCCTCATCTGGAAACCGTTGCGCTCGGCGCCAGCCCGGCGGCGAATCCGGGGCGCAGGCCGGACGGGCCGGCTGTCCGGCACGAGCTGCAGGGCCAGACCACCGGCCACAGGGCCCGACATGATCCTCACCCTCCAGGTCTACATCACTCGCGAACTGCTCAAGACCTTCGCGCTGACCGCTATCGGGCTGACGTTGACCTTCAGCCTGTGCGGCGGGGTGATGAACATGATCCAGGTGGAGGTGCTGACCGCGGTGGAGGTGATGCGGATCCTGACATTCGTGTTGCCAATTGCCACCACGCTGACGTTGCCGGTGGCGGCGCTTTTCGCCTGCGCGGTGGTTTACGGCCGGTTCGCCGCCGACAACGAATTCGACGCTTGCAAGGCCAGCGGCATCAACATCCAGCGGCTGCTGCTTCCGGCGGCGGGGCTGAGTCTGCTGACCGCCGGTTTCACGTTCACGTTCGCGAACTTCGTGATCCCCAGCTTCATCGCCGGTCTGCAGGCGATGGTCCGGAAGGACATCCAGAAGATCGTGGCCTCGGCCCTGACGACCCAGCGCCACCTCAAGTACGGGGACTACGTGCTGTATGCCCGATACTGCCGTCCCATCGGGGATGGCGCGGAGCTCAAGGCCCTGCACGTGGAGCAGGCGGCGTTCCTGATGTTCGATCACGATGAGCTGACGCACTGCGGCACGGCCGAGGAAGTCTACGTCGAGTTCCGGGGCGAAGCGGAGCGCGACCGGCCGACGGTCGAAGCGGCGATGCACAACGTGCTGGCCCTGGACGTGCGTCACCGTCGCCTCGACGAGCTGCCCCGGCAGCGGTTCAACCCGGTGGCCATTCCAAGCCGGATCGACTTCGATCTCCAGTGGCTCACGTTGCGCGAGCTGATGCACTTCCGGACGCGCCCCGTCGAGCTGCCGCAGATCACGGGGCAGCTGGAGCGGCTCAGACAGCTGACGAGGGACATGGTTTTCTACCAGCACGCCTACCGGCAGGTCACCGGCCCGGAGAAGGTCCTGCGTCTGGGGGAGGGCGAGCGGCGTTACGAGATCCGGGCGGCCCGGGCGGAGCAGGATCCGGACAATCTGCGGGTTCAGCTTCAGGGAGTGGTCATCCGGCAGTGGTGGGACGGGCGTCGGAGGGACTTCAGGGCCGACCGATGCACCCTGCGGGTCAAGCGCGGCTTCGCGGAGGTGCCGGACTCCGTTCACATGACGCTGACCGGGCAGGTCCGCTGGACGGACGCGGCCGATCCGTCGCGGGTGAACGAACCGAAGGAGTTTGCCCTGGAGAGCCCGCCGGTGCCGGCGGCCGTTCTGGCCCGGGCGGACGCGATCAGCACGGCCGAGCTGCTGGGTCTGCCCTGTCGCGAGGACGGCCGGCTGGATCCGTCCCCGGCCCTGGCGGGCGGGCTGAAAATTCCGTCGCTGGAACTGGGCCGCATGCTGGACGACGCCCGGCGGGGCCTGCTGGCCGAGGTGGTCAAGCAGACGCTGAAGATCCGGTCGATCATCCACTCCCGGCTGGCCTTCAGCGCCAGTGCCATGGTGACGCTGGTGCTGGCCGCGGGGCTGGCGATCGTGTTCCGCGGGGGGCAGCTGCTGACCGCTTTCATCATCAGCTTCTTCCCGGGCCTGATGGTGGTGGTGATGAACATCATGGGACGGCAGCTGTCGGAGAACGCCGCGACCCATTTCGTCGGGCTGGGGGTGATCTGGGCGGGCATCGGGCTGCTGGCCGCGGCGGACGTCGTGGTGCTGACCCGCCTGCTGAGGCGATGACGGGCGCGCGATGAAGATCCTCGACCGCTACGTGCTCAAGAGCTTCGTGTTCAACTACGTGCTCTCGCTGGTCACGCTGATCAGCCTGTACGTGGTGCTGGACCTGTTCGTGAACTTCGACGAGTTCACCGAGGGCCAGCGGCCGGTCGTCCAGATCGTGCGGAACGTCGCCGACTACTACTTCTACAATCTGCCGCTGTACTTCCACCAGCTGTCGGGGGTGATCTCGGCCTTCGCGGCCTGTGCCACGCTGGCCCGGCTTCACCGGCTCAACGAGGTGACCTCGATCCTGGCATCAGGCACCAGCATGTACCGCCTGGCGGCACCGATCATCCTGGCGGGCATGGCCACCAACGCCCTGGTCATCGCCGACCAGGAGATCGTGCTTCCCTCGGTGGCCGCCAAGCTGGCCCGGAACCGCGACGACGTGGAGGGGGCCCGGGCCTACGGCATCTGGTGCGTCCGCGACGGCGAGAACCGCCTGCTCAGCGCCCGCCAGTTCTCGCCCAAGCAGGGGCGCATCCGGGGCCTGATCGTCATGGAACTGGCCACCGAGCCGGGGCTGGAGGGCCGGATGGGCGACGTGATCCTGGCCGACAAGGCCGAGTGGGCCGAGCAGGACGGCCGGCGGGGCTGGAGGCTGGAGCGCGGCATCCGCATCAGCGTGAGGGACGCCTGGGTCGGCGGTCTGCAGCGCGACAACGTGCTGGATCGTACCGCCATCGACTTCTACGAGGCCGAGCTGCCCCCCGAGGAGCTCATGTTCCGTCAGACCGCGCAGTGGGTCCGTTTCCTGAGCTTGCGTCAGCTGCAGGACCTGCAGCGCCGCCAGGACGTGGACACCGTGCAGGTCGCCCAGATCAAGCACGGCCGGCTGACGCTTCCGATCAACAACATGATCATGCTGCTGATGGGTCTGGTGTTCTTCATGCACCGTCTTCCCGGCGCGGTCTTGACCCAGGGGGCCAAGGCCCTGGGGATGTGCGCCGCTTCCTTCCTGGTGGTGTTCATCGGGCAGCAGGTCGTCGGCGCGGCGACGCCCCAGCTGGTGGGGCTGCCCGCGTGGCTTCCGATCTTCCTGTTCGGGCCGGTCGTGGCGGTGCTGCTGTCCGGTGTGCGGACCTGAACGCCTGGAGCCGATCAGGCCCTGCGCTGGACGCCGGCGCCGGCTTGCCCGATGCTGTGAGCGTGTCCGATACCCTGATCGATCGTCCGCCCGTTCCCGGTCGGCGCGCCTCGCCGGGGCTGGTCCTGGCCGGCGTCGTGATTCTGCTGGCCCTGCCGCCGCGGCTGTACCTGGCCGGCCGCGCGGCCATGCTCAGCCGGGACGGGGTCACCTTCATCCGCTGCGCCCGGGCGATGGAGCACGAGCCGCTGGCGGTCATGCGCTCCCAGCCCCAGCATCCGCTGTATCCTGCGGCAATTCTCGCGGTGCACGCGGCCATGCGGCCTCTGCGCCCGCTGGCGCCGGCGGTCCTGAACGACCCGATCCGCAGCTGGACGCTGGCGGCGGTGCTGGTCGCCCTGGCGGGCGGGCTGGCGGCGGTGGCGGGCGTGTACCTGGCGACCGCCGGGCTCTTCGGCGGCGGGGCCGGCCTGGCCGCGGCGGCCATGACCGCTCTGGCCGCGGAGTTCTGCCGGATCTCGGCCGATGGCCTGTCGGACATGCCGCATCTGGCGCTATACCTGGGCGCCGTGGCGGCCGTGCTCCGCGGGCTGCGGCGCTGGCGGGCGGGATGGCTTCTGATCGGCGGCCTGCTGTCGGGGGCGGCGTTTCTCTGCCGTCCCGAGGGGGCGGAGGTGGCCTTGGTGACCGCCGGAGCACTGGCGGTCTTTCCGCGAAACCGCCTGCGTCGCGACCGCTGGAAGGCCGCGGCGGCGGTGACGCTGGGAGCCCTGCTGGTCGCATCCCCTTACATGCTCGTCACCGGCAAAGTGGTGCCGAAGAAGTCGCCGTGGAAGCTCCTGCTCCCCTCGGCCGGCGAGGCCTCGTCCGCCGGGGATCGGGACATGGCGGCTGAAGGCCCGGTCCGGGCGGGCCCCAGCGGCCAGGGGCTTGCTTCGGCGGGTCAGGCACTGATCATCATCGGCGAGAAGTGGGGCCGGGCGGTGCGGGTCACGCTGCTGCTGCCGGCGCTGTGGTGGCTGGTTCGAGGCCGGCCGGTCGAAGACGTCCTGGGCGTCAGGCTGGTCGGCGCCCTGATGCTCCTGCATCTTCTGATTCTGATCGGGCTGATCGTGCGGATGAATTACGCCGACCTGCTCAGCCTGCGGCACGTGCTGGTCCTGGCGGGGCTGACGATGCCGTTTGCCGGGGCGGGGGTCGTGGAGATCGGGCAGAGGTTTCATGCCCGCCGCCCGGTGGTCGCGGCGGCGGTCCTGATCGCCCTGTTGGTCGCCCCGACGCTGCCCTGGCTGGTGGCCACTCCCTACGCCGACGACGTCTACCTCCGGCGGGCCGGCGAATGGATCCGCCGGCACTCGGCCGCGCCGACCCCGCGGGTCATGGCCGAGCGGCACCGGGTGGCCTTCTACGCCGATGGCGAGCCGATCGTCTTCCAGGAGGCCATGACGGCCGGGGAGGTGCTTGAACTGGCCCGTCGATCCGACCCGGAATGGCTGGTGCTGGACGAACGGCGGACGCTGCGTTCTCATCCCGGTTTTCTGGAGGAGCTGCACCGGGGGCTCCGGCCCGGCGAGACGCTGGAACTGATGCACACGGAATCCGGCGGCGGTCGCCGGACCGCCAGCCGGGCGCTGATCTATCGCTACGCCGCCGGCCCGTGACCGGCGGCCTCAGGGAGCATGGCATGGCCGTAAGAGTCCTGGCCTTCATGGCCCATCCCGACGACGTGGAATTCACCTGCGCCGGCACGCTGGCGCGGCTCAAGCAGGAAGCCGGCTGCGAGATCGTCATCGCCACGGCGACCAGCGGCGACTGCGGTTCGGCCACCGAGCGACCCGAGCGGATCGCGCACATCCGGCACCACGAGGCGATGGCCGCCGCCGCGGTGCTGGGGGCGGATTATCACTGCGCCGGCTGTGCCGACCTGATGGTGATGTATGACGAGCCGACGCTGCTGCGGTTCGTGGAGATCCTTCGGCAGTCCCGCCCGGACATCGTGATTACCCAGCCGCCGGTCGATTACATGGTGGACCACGAGCACACCGGGCGGCTGGTTCGATCGGCGTGCTTCGGGGCTCCGATACCCAACCTCGCGACCCGGGCCGTGGACCCGGCGCCGGTGCTGAGCGCGGTTCCCCATCTGTATTACTGCGACCCCGTGGACCACGAGGACATCTTCGGCGAGCCCGTTCCGGCGGGGTTCATCGTGGACATCACTGCGGTGATGGAGATCAAGGAGCGGATGCTGGCCTGCCATGCCTCGCAGCGCGAATGGCTGCGCGCGCATCACGGCATGGACGAGTACATCGAGGCCATGAAGCGTTCCGCCGGCGCCCGCGGAGCCGGGATCGGTCGGCCCTTCGGCGAGGGATTCCGCCAGCACCTCGGGCACGGGTATCCGCGGAACAACCTCATCGCCGAGCTGCTGAAGATGACCTGAACGGCCCTCGGATGGCGGGAAAATCGCCGCCGGCACCGGTTTACCGGTACCGGTTTACCGGCGCACAGCGGTGCTCAGGCAACGACCGGAATGTGGTGCGTACGGGATCGCCGCCGCGGGCGTGGCGCGCAACGCCGATACCGGCCGGCGGGAAAACCAGGGCGTCGGGTTGTCGGCCGGCTCGGGCGAGTCGAGCCGCCGACAGCCGAAGGACATCACATGTCGCCGACGTGGCTCTCGATGCCGGTCGCGTGCCGCTCGTGGGCCTGATCGCCGGCCAGGGCGGCGGGCTTGGCCTCGTTCGAGGAACACCCGGCCATCACCAGCGCCGACATCCCGATCAGCGTCGCCAGGACAACTCTCATCATCGCTCGCATCATCGCTGCTCCTCCATTCTCGACCTGTCTGCACAAGCCGGCTTGAAACCCGCCTGAGGCCCGGTTCTCAGACCGCCATCATGCATCCGCGGCATGTCGTCTGCAAGCCAGGCACCAGGCAACATCAGCCGGAAGTGTCCCCTGTCCCTCACTGGACTTTAGGTGTGCACGTCAAGGCAGTCAAGCCGACCGGGCTTGAGTCGATGAAGAAAGCGCGATCGGGAATGAACCGGACCGGGCCGTGGGTCGGTGCGATCGGGATTATCGGAATCAGCGGCTTGCGACGCGAGTGACGGCGGCGCCGCGTATGGCCTCGGCCCGCGTCCGGGCCCAGCCCGGCGGCTGGTGATCGGCGATGGAAAGCAGCAGCCGCTGCAGGGCCTCTCGCCCGCGGCCGGACCGCTCCAGTCGGTCGGCCGCCGCCAGGTCGGCTTCGATCTCCCGGCTCAGAGCCTCCTGGGAACTCGAGGCGCACGGTTTGAAGCTGTCCCGTGCGAGAATGTGAGCCATCTCGTGAGCCAGCACCGCCGCCAGCAATTCGTCGTCATCGCCGAGGCGGCGATAGAGCCCTGCGGTCAGGTAGATGCGGCCTCCGGGCAGGGAGAAGGCATTGATCGCGTCGCTGGCCAGCAGGCGGGGCTGCCACCGTTCCTGGCCGGCCTGTTGAGGAGGCATGAGTTCCCCGGCCAGCCGAAGCATCCGCGACTCGGCCTGTGCGTCCTGGAGCAGGCCGCCGAAGCGCTGTTCCAGGCTTGCGGCCGCGCGCCGGCCGGCCAGAGCCTCGGCTTCGGACGCGGGCACCAGCGGCGCAGGACCGATAAGACCCGGGCACTGGCATCCCGCCGTGGCCGCCAGCAGGACGACCGCCAGGACGCGGAGCATCGACGTTTTCCCCTCCGGCGAAGGACGGAAGAAACGTCGAATACGATGACGGTCGGGTCAAGCGGTCGAGGGGATCGTCACAATGGCGGTGTGTGAAGTCCGAAAAAGGGAGACACGAGGCCTGGGCGATGAACCGGCGGGCGAGGGGCCGTCGGGAAGCGCGCCGGGCACTCGAGCAGCCGCTCTGGCATGTCCGGAGCGGCGCGGATGTGCTGCCTGGGATCGCGATCCGGAACCGGAGAGATGCGCCCGCCCGGGCGAAGCGCGGGGCCGGGCCGGCCGCGGGCCGGCGCGGGTGCGAATCCGGGGTCGGCGCGCGGCGGCACGGAAGCGCCGCCGGCGCCGCCCTCTCGCACCGTCAAGACTACGGAATGGCCGGGAAGAGTTCGTTGAGGTTGGGAATGATCAGGTCCCAGGCTTCCGTGGTATAGGCCTTCACAAAGTTGAGGCTGCCGGCCACCAGGTTGTCCTTGATATCGCTCAGACCGCACGAGGCACCGAACACCGTTCCGGCGGCGAGCGTCGCGGCCATCAACCCCAGCTTCGCGGAACGAACCCAACGCGTCATCGACATGTCAAGACCTCCAGACCTTAAAGGGCAACCTTGAATCTCACGCCTCCCACGATGGCGTCCCGACGGTCTTTCAGGCCACCCGGATTGGTGATGACCTGGAAGTCCGGTGAGATCGTCAGCCATGGGAAGACCTCAACCGCATAGTACAACTCGTAGACCGTCTCGCGATCGGCTCGACTGTTCAGTTCGTGGCGAAAGACGGACGACATGATACCCTGAGCCACGCCAAAGCCCAGAATGTCCTTGTCCCTCGTGGGCACCAGCCCCTGGTATTGGGTGCCGACCGACCAGAAATGGGCCAGCCGATTGACTTCCCGGTGAGCGTAGCCGTAACGGCCGAAAATCGCTAAACCCTGGCTGTCCTTGGGGTTATCATTCTCCTTGATCACCAGCTGGTCGAACCCCACGTAGAAGCCCACGTCGCCGGTCTCCGTCGCAGTGCGCCTGGCCCCTCCGAGCGTGTTGCGGAAGACGGTCTTTGTGCGGCTGTCGTACCACCAGCCGAAGCGGTACTGGCCGGGCAGCTTGCCGTTGGGGCCGTCCCACTTGGGGGTCAGGCCGAACTCCCAGTAGCCCTGGAAACGGCAGGGGCCGTGGAAGGCGGTGTCAAAACCGGTCTTGCGCTGGTTCTGATCCGGATCCATCGCCCCGGCCTGCACGTACAGCCAGTCCGTCGGCCAGACCTTGAGGTTGGCACCGATGCCCTTGGCCACGGGAATCGTGGGGTTGGCCACCAGCCAGTAGTTGCTGAACCTGGTGTACATGTTTCCGGCGTATGGGCTGGCGTCATACAGGTCGATCACGTTCAGCAGCTTGCCCAGACGCAGCTCGATGCGGTCGTCCAGCAACCGCTGCCGGTACCACCACTTGTCCACCAGGATCTCGTTGTCGCCGCTGCTGCCCCAGGTGCTGTAAGGCGTGCTCAGGCTGCCCACGTCGCCGCGGATGCCGTCGTTCCACGACTGGATCGCCCGGAAGAAGAAGCTGCCGCCGGGAATCAGCTTCATCTTGGCGAAGTCCAGCTCGGCGTTGTAGTGGGCGATGCCCGGCCAATCATGGGCGTTGTGGGTGTTGAGCCCGCCCCGATAATTGTGGACGTAGCCGGTGTACAGGTTGGGGGCCAGTGAGAAACCCAGGTTCGCCAGTTCGGTCCGCGCTCCGCCCCAGTCGCCGGTCAGCGTGGGCGAGGTCCACAGGCTGTCGGGGAATGAGGGGGCGGCGGCCTCGACCGGCGCCGGGGCCGTGGCCGGTGGTTTATCCTGTGCCGCCAGTGGCGCCTGCAACAACCCCAGGACCGTAATGGTGGCCAGTCCGGTCCGGACGCGATGCCTCCGAGGTCTTCGGCTCATGCGATCGCTCCTCGATAACGCGGGCAAACGGATTCCGCCGTTCGACGAGCCAGTGGCGGTAAAGCCAAGCAGCAATTTTCTTCTTGGGGCTTCGAGCGGCCCGCGCCAGATCGTCCGCATCCGTGCCCGCTTCGAAATTGTACCTGCGGCCATATTATCGGTACAAGCCCTACGGTCGCCGCAGGCTTTTCCACCGATCCTGGCCGGCGGACACCCTCTGCAAGCCCGGGTTTCCGACTGCGAGGTGTTGACGGCCTGATCGGATGCTGGCACGCGTACTTGCGGGTAGGTCCGACGTACCTTGGCCGGCTGGTGCGATGGCATGACTGGCACGCGTCCTTGCCGGGAGGGCCGACATGCCCTGCGAATGCCTCACCGGTGGCCGCACGTCAGAGTCCCGGGCGTCCCAGAGAGCGTCCGACGGCCAAGGTCCTGAACAGTCGCCGCAAGCCGGGGCCTATGGGTTCCTGACAGCCTGAGCCTGGTGGTCTATGGCCCCGACGGAGCGGGGCCCTCCGACGCGGGGCCCTCAAGGCGGGGCCCTACGGGCGGCCCTTTTGCGGCCCTGGAGGGACGCGCTCCGTCGCGTCCGGGGTTTCGCGCCGGGTCGTCTCATGGCGCCCCCACGCCGCCACCCCATTCGCGCGGCCCCGACGGAGCGGGGCCCTCCGACGCGGGGCCCTCAAGGCGGCACCCTCCGGGCGGCGGGTGGGGCGCGGTGAAATTCACGCGGCGCGCCGGGGAGTGATGATTTCTCGGGGATTGTCGGCCCGCTTCGCGCGCAAAGTCACCCGAAGCGCCGGGGCGTGATCCATAGCCGCCTGACTTGTCGGCCAAATCGGGTTCCATGGCCGGGAAACAGGGGCCTTGAGGAGCGAGGCGGGGGATGGTAGTATCTGCGTGATACTCCGGTGCGATCCCGGTTTGGACCGACATCGGAGGAGTCGCCTCCTTAGCTCAATTGGCAGAGCAGCTGACTCTTAATCAGCGGGTTCAAGGTTCGAGTCCTTGAGGAGGCATCCGGAGGCGCGGGCACCTTCGTTGAGCCTTGCCAAGTCCATTTCCAGGATGAACTTACGGCAGAATCAGGTCGCCCCCTGAGTTCTCAGGCATCCGTAGCATCGTGAATCCGTGGATGTCCACGGTGACCCGCAAGCGGCAAACCCCTTTACACAAGTTGGGGCCGGGGGAGATCCCATGCGCAACGGCGGAATCGTCGCTCATGCGGCCTGCTTTGCGTGCTTGGCCTGCCCGGCTCTGTCGGGCGGCAACTTCTGAATCGAGGTCGAACCGAGCCGTCGGACCGCTCTTTGCGGAAATCCGACACCGGTCGGCCTCTGGTCGGCCGACCTGGAGCTCAAGCCGTGGGGAGGCGAGTTCGGGGGGTTCGCCCGCACGGCCCGCGGCGGCTGCGAGCCGACCCGGCCCATCGACCAGGTCCTGGATGCCGGGCGACCCGATCTGCGCGATCTGCTGACCGACCCCGAGGCCGGCCGGGCCTGGTTGCGGGCGGCCGCGGAGCGGTTGGCGGGGGCCTGGCGATCGGCGCCCTGAGCGTCGGGCTCCGGCGGGCGTGGACCCGACGGATCAGGCCAGATGCACCAGTTCGGCGGCGATGCGTTCGGCCGCGTGCCCATCTCCGTAGGGCTGGACGTCCCGGCCGCGGGAGCCCAGTGCGGCGATGATGCCCCCGGCCACCGCCTCGGGCGACCGCGGCGGGCACAGGCGGTTCCACCCCGCCTCGACCAGCTCGACCCACTCGGTTTCGTCGCGCAGGGTGACGCACGGCACCTGATGGAAGAACGCCTCCTTCTGCACGCCGCCGGAATCGGTGACCACCAGGGCGGCGTTCTTCTCCAGCATGACCATGTCGAGGTAGCCGACGGGATCGACCAGCGTCAGGCCGGTCGCCACGCGCTCCAGCAGACCCCGATCCTGAAGCGTGCGGCGGGTCCGGGGGTGGAGCGGCAACATCACCGGCATCCGCGCCGCGGCCGCACGCAGGCCTTCCATGACCGTGGCGAGCCGGCCGGGGTCGTCGGTGTTCTCCGCCCGGTGGATGGTCGCCAAAATGTAGCCTTTCGGGTGCAGGCCGTGAGCCTGCAGGATGCCGCTGGTCCGGGCGGCGCGTTCGCCGAAGAACAGCGCCGCGTCGTACATCACGTCTCCCACGCGGCGGATGCGCTCCGGCGGCAGCCCCTCGCGCAGCAGGTTCTCGTCGGCGGCGGCGGTCGGCGTGAACAGCCGCTCGGCCAGGTGGTCGGTGAGCACGCGGTTCAGCTCTTCCGGCATGCGGCGGTTGAAAGAACGCAGGCCCGCCTCCACGTGGGCGACCGGGATGTGCAGCTTGGCGGCGGCCAGAGCGCCGGCGAGCGTCGAATTAGTGTCACCATAGACCAGCACGGCGTCGGGCTTCTCGTCCAGCAGGGTGCGCTCCACGGCCTCCAGCATCCGGCCGGTCATGGCCCCGTGCGGACCGCCGCCGATGCCCAGGTGGTGGTCCGGGCGGGGAATTCCCAGCTCCTCGAAGAACACTGCGGACATGTTGTCGTCGTAGTGCTGGCCGGTATGCACCAGCAGCTCGCGCAGCCCGGGGGTCGCGCGGACGGCCCGCGAGACCGCCGCGGCCTTGATGAACTGGGGCCGGGCCCCGACCACGGTCACGATCTTCATCATCGGCTCACACTCGCCCGGCCGTTTCCGCAGGCTGGCGGCCGGTCCGGACCCGCGGCCTGCCGGGAGACCGCACCGGCTGCCGGGAGGCCGGAAGCGTATCGGCTTTCGGCCGCCACCTCAACCCCTTGCTGCACGTGTCAACAGCCTTGGGGTTTTCTTGTAGTCGCGGTCGGCTGAAAGCTTTCAAAATGCCAGGCAGTTTCGCCGAAGCGCTAAGATTGCGTATAAGGGCTTTTTTCGCTTGCCTGCTGGTACAGATGCATGTATAAGACACTTTGTCCGGAATCATTCACGTTGGCGGCCTGAACCTCCGGGCTAGCATGTCGATCCGCCCACAGGCCGCCGAGCGATGACGATCGATCCGGACGAGGTCGAAGCACCCGAATCGGAAAGGCGGATCCCGTAGACGCGAAGAGGATCCCGTTCGCCGGCCGGGCCGGCGGTCGGGGAGAGGGGTTATAGCCAGGGGATGCTGTCTGTGCCCGGTGAATCGCTTCCGATTCGCCGGGCGGAGGCAGGGTGGGAAGCGTGTCACTGCGCGCGGGCGGCCCAACCGGCGGGTTTTGCCGCAGCGGATGGATTTTGCCGATCATCAGGGTCGACAAGGTTTACAGAGCAGTTGGAGGCCGGTCGTTTCCGATGTCGGATCGGCCGGCGCGAATCACGGGAGAACGTCCGCCCCGTCGGGCACGAAGGGATGCGTCCGGCGGATGTACTCGGTGAGGTTCGGCCGACCGTCCCCGTCCGGGTCGGCCAGCGTGTCGTGCGGGTCCAGTGGATCCAGCCCCATCTGCAGTTCCCAGTCGTCCGGCAGCAGGTCGCCGTCGTGGTCCTCGAAGGGCGGCACGATGACGGGGTCGATCGTCCGCCGCGACGCCTCCGCGGCGGCATGTTTCTGCACGATCCCGCAGCTGAAGTCCTGGGAAGCGACGAAGTAGGGCTCGCCGAAGCCGTTGACCGCCGCGTAGTAGATGTACGCCAGTTCGTAGCACCGCGTCAGTTGCGGATCGGCGATGGACAGCGAGTTCGAGCAGATGAAGACCATGTTCCAGAAGAACTCGGCGTCGCACACCCCGCGGTCGGCCCCGCACCGGCCGTAGCAGTAGTCATGCTCGACGCACGCGCCGGAGAAACAGACCAGGTCCAGCGGGCATTCCGGGATGATCTGTTCCAGCTCGCCGCCCGGGCCGCAGGCGCTCATGGACGCAGACCGCTGCAGGTCGGTCTGGATGATCGGATCGCCGCCGACCGGCGCGCCGTATGGCAGGTCCGGCAGCAGGGCCTTGACCAGGTCGCCTACCGGCGTGCCCCCGCATCCGGCCGCCGCCAGAAACACTGCCAGCCCTGTGCGCGCAAGTACCCCCTTCTTCACGCTCCACCCTGACCGGATTGTCATGGCTCACCCCGCGAGCGCCCGGAAAGCGCCCGTTGCCGCGGACCTCATCCTGGGGGGGCGGTCTCCGTGAGGATGCCCCGGCCGGACGGTCCGCGTGAAACCCCGTCGCCCGTCGGCAAGGCCGAACCGACTGTGCCGCCGGGCAAGAAGATTATAGGCCGATGCAAGACCCCGGCTCTGCCGGGCATATCGGTTTGAAGGTCCCTCGGCTTTGCGCGCATCGGGGACCTCGGATGCGTGCCGAAGTACTTGGAGAAGCCGCCTGATCCGGCCGAAAGAAAGCTCACGTCCCGGCCCTGGCCGGCCACGCCCGCGGCCGGGGGTTGACCGCCGGGCGGACGCTCGTAGGCTTGAGACGCACATCGACCCGGACGGCCCGCATCCGCCGAGGCGAATGCGGAGTCCGCCACCTGCGGGTGCTGCGACGAGGACACCTCGTGAATACGACCATGCGGCGGACCAAGATCGTGGCCACCCTGGGGCCGGCCAGCCGGTCGCCGGAGGTCATCCGGCAGCTCATCACCGCCGGCATGGACGTCGCCCGGCTGAACTTCTCGCACGGCGACTACGAGGACCACGCCTGCACGCTGGCGACGCTGCGCGGCATCGCCGCCGAGCTGGACACGCCGATCACCATCCTGCAGGACCTGCAGGGTCCCAAGATCCGGGTCGGGCGGCTGCCGGGCGACCAGCTCGAACTGCGGCCGGAGATGCGCGTCGCGCTGGTGGCGGCGGGAGATTTCGACGGCCGGGCCGACACCATCCCCATCGACTATCCGCACCTGGCCGAGGACGCCCGGCCGGGCATGACCGTGCTGCTGGCCGACGGGCTCATGGAACTGGAGGTCGAGGTGGTCGCGGCCGGCGGAGTGCAGTGCCGGGTGGTCGAGGGCGGACTGCTCAAGAGCCGCAAGGGCGTGAACTTCCCCGACCTGCATCTGCGGCTGCCCTCGATGACCGAGAAGGACCTGCAGGACCTGGAGTTCGGGCTTTCGCAGGACGTGGATGTGGTCTCGCTGAGTTTCGTGCGCGGGCCCGAGGACGTCCGGGCGCTCAAGGAGCGCATCGCCGCCCGGGGGATGCGCAAACCGGTGGTGGCCAAGATCGAGAAGCCCCAGGCCGTCGAGAAGCTCGAGGATATCGTGCAGGAGGCCGACGCGGTGATGGTCGCCCGCGGCGACCTGGGCGTGGAGATGAGCCCCGAGCAGGTCCCGATGCTGCAGAAGCGGATCATCGAGCTGTGCAACCGCCGCGGCAAGCCGGTGATCACCGCCACCCAGATGCTCGAGAGCATGATCCAGGAGGCGCGGCCCACGCGTGCCGAAGCCAGCGACGTGGCCAACGCGATCATCGACGGGACCGACGCGGTGATGCTGTCGGGAGAAACCGCCGTCGGGGCCCATCCGGTCAAGGCGGTCGAAATGATGGCCCGCATCGCCCGCGAGGTCGAGCAGCGCATCGAGTTCCGCACCTACCCCTCGGCCGGCGACACGCTCACCGATGCCCTGGCGGAGGCCGTCCGGCCCATCGAGGCGGTGCTCAAGCCGCGGTTCATCGTGGTGCTTACCGCCAGCGGGCACACCGCGGCCCGCATCGCCTCGGAGCGCCCGCGCTCACCGGTCGTGGCCATCACCACCAACCCCCGCGTGTATCACGCCTTGAACCTGCTGTGGGGCATCCGGCCGCTGCTGGTGCCCAACCAGGCCGACAGTTTCGAGAGCCTCACCGTCGTGGCCGAGTCGGCGCTGCGCTCCCGGGGGCTGGTCGGGCCGGGCGATTCGCTGGTCATTCTGGGCGGCATTCCCGCCGGCACCCCCCTGGGCACCAACTTCATCAAGGTTCACCGCGTCGAGTAGCCGCCGCCCGGTTCCGCGGCCGCAAGTACGCCGCCATAGGACGCGGCGCCGCGTTCACAGGCGTTCCCGCCGTTCCCGCAGTCGGATTATCGGAGCCGATCGGCTTTTCATCGTGCCTGCCCGCCCCCCAGGCCGCCGGGGCGTCCGGGAGCTCAACCCGCCCCCGGGACTGGCCGATACGAGGCCTATGACCATCGACGGCATTTCCGGTCTCCAGGCCGCCCAGCAGCAGCTGCAGATCCAGGTCGCCCTGGCCGCCAAGGCGATGAAGGTCGCCCGCAACCAGGGCGAGGCCATCGTCAGCCTGATCCAGGAAGCCGCCGAGCAGATGGAAGCCGGCATCATCGCCACGGCCGAGGATCTCGGCCGCTCCGTCGACCTCTGCGCCTGATCCGCTCCAGGCCGGCCGTCGCCGGGCCTCGGGCAGCCCCGCCTGGGAGTCCCGTGGGTCAGCCCCTCATGCTCCGGCTCTGCTTCTGATAGCATCACCCGGACTCCCCCCGGCGGGGTTATCCTGCACATCTGATTCTCCGAGGGATTGTCCCTGTCCCGTCCAGCCGGAACAGCCGCCGGGCGATCGGTCGCGCCGAGCCTGGATTGCGATACGATCGGCGGACGGGATGGCTCAGGCCGATCGGCGGGGCGGACGCCAGTGCCGACGCGCGCGTTCCGGCGGAGGAGGACCGGCCGTTGGTTGCCGGGAAGGCCGTTCCCGAGGTATATCACGGGTCCAAGGCGGTGAGGGGCGTCTCCGAACCGCCGGCGTGGTCAGTCGCCGCGGACGACCTGTACGTTGATCACCGCAGATGGTCTGTCGAGGCGATCGGATCGCACTGGAAGGGGGTTCATGGCCCAGGAGAAGAAACACCGCTACGCCCGCCCGACGATGCGGGCGATCGCCGAACGGGCCGGGGTGTCGCGGGCCACGGTGTCACTGATCCTGAACGGCCGGCCGGAGGCTGTCGGACGATTCAAGCCCGAGACGGTTGCGCGGGTGAGGGCCATCGCCGACCAGATGGGCTACCATGCGAACATCATGCCTTGAGCCTGCGGGCTTCGCACCCGTCCTTCTACGGCCTGGTGCTTCGCGGACCGGGGCTCACCGACGCGGCATCCTGGCACCATCAGGCATTCGAGGGGCAGTTCCTGGCCGGGGCCCTGGAGGCCTCGCGGGTGCTGGGGCTGTACCCGGTGCTGGTCACGCAGCACTCGCCGTTTCCGGAGGCGGCGCTGCAGCGGGTCCGGGGCGTTCTGGAAGGGGGCGTGCGCGGGGCCATCCTGCGGACTCCCCATCCGGTGCTGGATACCCAGCTGCGGCGCCAGATAGACCGGGGCATGCCGATCGTGATCGTTTTCCCGGAGAACCCCTCGGCCTGTCCGTCCAACGCCATCGACGTGGACAACGTGGCCGCGGGGCGACTGGCCGCCCGGCTGTTGATCGAAGCCGGCCGCAGGCGGGTGCTTCTCATCCAGGACGAGGCCGCGTGGGAGGCGATCCGCATGCGCCACCAGGGTTTCCTGGCCGCCTGGAAGGAAGCCGGAGTCGAGGTCACGGTCCTGGCGTCCCGGCCGGCACCACCTCCGCGGCCGCTGAGGAATGGCTCACGGAACAGCTCCGCCACCACCGCCCCGACGGGATCTACACCGCCTCGAGCCTGACCGGCCTGGAAACGCTGAACGCCTGCCTGGCCGCCGGACTGAAGGTGCCGCAGGAAACCGCGTTCGTCGGCAGCGACGCCGCCCTGTGGCGGACGCCGGGCTACCCGGCCATCACCTGCGTGGACGTTTCCTGGTACAAGGTGGGCGAGCTGGCGGTGCGCAAGATGGTCGAGCTGGAGCACGGCGAAGAAGCGCGTTTTGCGAACATCGCGCTGCCGCCGGAGGTGCGTTTCGGCGGCACCTGCCCGATTGTCCGTCCCGCGGGCCTCATCGAGTGCCGCTTCTGATCCGCCCGTCGGGGGCGAGCCGCCATTTCAGGGAACACACAGGCACGCCGGGTCCGGCGTTTGTCCGGAAGCCCCCAGACACTGGAGAAACGCGGCCACGTCTTCCAGGTCCACGTCCGAATCCGCATCCTGGCGGGCCCGCCCGCAGGTCGGGTCGGTCGAGGGCACGCTTACGCCGGTCAGACAGGCCTGAAGGAGGCCGAAGTCGGCCTGGTCCACATCGCGGTCCCGGTCCAGGTCGCCGCGGTAGTGCCGCGTGGTGAAGCTCCAGACCACGCCGGGGGTTGTGCCGTTGTCGTTGAGCTCGTCGATGCGCCAGTAATATGTGGTGTCCGGCTCCAGCGTGCCGGGGTCGAACCCCGTGCCCGTCTGGTTGCCCCGGAAGATGCCCGGCGGGGCGGTGCCGAAGTACACGTCGTGAGAGGCGGCCCCCGCGCCGGCCGTCCAGCCCAGGTCGGCGTCCATCGGCACGCAGGTGGCCGCCTGGGCGGGAACCGGAGCCGAGGCCGCCGCGGTGGGGGGATGGAAGGTCCTACCGCCGACGGATGAGCGGTCCGCGCTGCCTGATCGCCTTCCGCCCGACGCGGCCGAGGCGGCGCCCGGCGATCCCTGGCCCCAGGACCGGCACTTCCGCTGGATGCTCTGCCGGACGGTCGTGCCGGAGACCGTCGAGGTCGATGGGCGGACTGTCCGGACCCGCGGCGAGCCTCTGGGGATGCGGTTCGACTGCGGCGACGGCGGAGAGGTCTGGGTCGATGGCCGGCTTGCGACGCGCTATGACAACGATCACCCCGCGCTGGTTCTGATCTCCGAGAGCGCCGTGCCCGGCACGCCGGTGCAGCTGGCCGTGCAGGTTTACGGCCAGGTGCAGGGCGGGGATCGTTTCGGCCAGGCGGAATGGACGATCATCGACCAGGCCCGCGCGGTTCAGACCCTGCAGCTCACCGTCGATGCCTCTGCCCCCGGAAAGGACGTGCCCGCGGGGCTCATCGGGCTCAGTCAGGGCGGCGGGATGGCCGACTACGAGGATGCCACCGCCGCCCGCCTGGTCGAGGGAGGTTTCCGCTGGTTCCGCATGGACAACGTCCTGACCGGCGTGCTGCGGCGCGACCAGGCCGGCGCGTACCTCTACGAGTGGGAGGATTTCGACCGCCGGCTGGACTTCATCGTCCGCAAGATCAAGGCCGAACCGATCCTGGCGGCCTCGTACATGCCGATCGTGCTGGACGCGGTGGAGAATCATGAGCGTCAGAGTGCTCCGGCGGATTACGGCGTCTGGGAGGAGCTCTGCCGCCGGGCCGCCCAGCGGGCGATCGACCGCGGGGTGCGCGTTCCCTGGTGGGAGGTGTGGAACGAGGTCAACGCCGGCTGGCTCAAGCCCGGCCCCCAGGACACCGGCGGCGAGCCCTGGCTGTCCATCTACCGCCAGGCGGTCGGGCGGGACGACGTGGACCACGAGACCGTCCGGCGGTTCGAGGCCTACTGCAAGCTCTACGCCGCGACCGCCCGGGGCGTGAAGCGGGCCGATCCCGACGCCCGGATCGGCGGCCCGGCCCTGGCCAGCGGCCCCTTCGAGCAGAGCGAACACGGCTTCTGCGTCAACGGGCGGGGGTTCGCCCGCGGGCTCATGGCCTGGTGCCAGCGCGAGAACCTGCCGCTGGATTTCGTGAGCTGGCACGAGTATTTCCACCCCGCCGCGCTCATCGCCAAGGAGGCCGAGGCGTTCCGCTCGTACCTGGAGGACTTCCCCGCCCTGAAGCGCACCGTGCGCTCGTTCATGCTCACCGAATGGAACGAGGCCTGGTGGGCCAACCGTCCGCAGGACCATGAGATCGGGGCCGCCTGGTGCGCCGAGTGCGTGGTGCGGGCCTTCGTGCCCCACGGCATCGACCGGCCGTGCTTCTTCTACGTCAAGCAGAACGACATGAACTTCCGCGGCGACTACAGCCTGCTGATGGCCGGCAACGTGCCCAAGGCCTCCTACAACATGGCCAGGGTCTTCAACGGGCTGTCCGGGCGCTATCTCGCGCTGGCGGGCGGCGACGACGACGTCTGCGGCCTGGCCGCCTGGGACGCCGGTCGGGGGCGACTGGCAGTGGTGCTGGTCAACTTCCGCGACCGCTACGCCCTGCGGCGCAAGGTGCGCCTGGCGATCGCCGGGCTGCCGGACGAGCTGCACGACGGCGTCTGGCGGCAGTATGTCATCGACGCCACGCACAGCAACGTCTGGCACGACCGCGACCGCGCCGAGCTGCAGCAGACCGCCTCCGGGCGGCTCGGCGATCCGCGGCCCCGGTTCGACCTGGTCCTCGAGGCCCACTCGATCACGCTGCTGGAACTGCTGGCGGCCGGAGCCGGCCGCGCCGACGCACCGGGATGATCCCGCGCATCGCCGGAGCCGACGGACTGCCGCCCGGATCCGCCGGTCTCGATGAGGGGCGTCCCTTCATGCACGCCGGCCGAATGCGGAGTCCATTTCACCGTCAGTCGCGGACTTCCGGCAGGCTCGTCATGAACCGCCGGACGATTCGGCGTGGCGTCCTCGGATCGGGAGGTTCAGCGACCGCCGCAGCGCGCCGGACCCGGCGACACGCGGACGGGGCTGCGGGAAAGAACCAGCATCCGCCCCGTCCACGTCCGTGCCATGTCGGACAGTTCCACCCATCGCACGCGCGAACTTCGTGTCGCAAACGGATCCACGACCAGGACGCGGCCTTCGCGCACGTCCGCGACCACGACGTAGTGAGGGGAACGCGACCGGCCGGATGTGTGAGCGATACCGACACCCCGAAAGGCCGCCAGATCCTCGGCCGACATCTCCAGTCCGCAGGCGAAGAGCCCCATGCGTTCGGCGCAGGTTTTCAGCGCAAGCATCGAGCAGACGCCGTCGTCTTGCGGGTCCAGCTGTCGGCGGAGCCGGTCCGGATCGGTCGGGACACCCAGCAGTGCGCCGGCGACCTAAAGGGCGGCCGGCCCACAGGACACCCGTCCCGGCGGGAACCGGGTCGCCCGGTCGCTCGCCTTCACGGCTGCCGGACCGGCGGCCATGGCGATCATCAGGCCCGCCGCGAGGCGCAATGCGCGTGCCGGCCCCATCCGG
>CALLOB010000079.1 GCA_938005315.1 uncultured Phycisphaerae bacterium | reverse complement strand
GGTGATCGCGGAGGCCGCCACACCGGACACCAGGTACTCGTAGTTGCCGTTCAGCAGCTTGCGGCCGCCGAACTGGGTGGTGTTGGCGATGCGGTCGATGGCCTCGATCAGCGAGTCGATCTGGAGCTGGTCCGCGTCGATCTCCTCCTCGCTGATGGCGCCGGTGTTCGCCGCGTGGTTCACCAGGGCCTGCATGTCCAGCAGCAGGGCGGAGATCTCGTTGAGCGCTCCCTCGGCGGTGGCGATGACGTTCATCGCCCGCGTCGAGTTCTCGATCGCCTGGCTGATGCCGCGGATCTCGCTGCGCAGCGTCTCCGAGGCGATCAGACCTGCGGGGTCGTCGCGGCCGCGGTTGATGCGCAGACCGGTGCTCAGCCTCTCCAAGCGCACGCTCAGATCGAAGTTGTTGGCCGCCAACTTGTGCTGGGCTTGGATCGAGGGGATATTGGTGTTGATACGACTCATGGTATCCTCCCTGACTATGAGGGCAAGGATCCGCCTTGCACCCCCCGGGACACAGCCTTGTATCCCGGCCGCCGGCCCCTCTGGGGCCCGGCTACAGATACCCGCGAGCCGCGGATTCCACCGCCGATCCTGCGGGCCGGGCTCGACCTGGCGGCCGGCTGTGCGGCCGTCCGAACCCGCCGTTCAAGCCGATCCTCCCGATCAGCCCCCACCGTCCCTGGTGAGTTGCCGCCGCCACCCGTTGCAGGTCGCCGACGGCCCTTCTGCGGTTGTTTTCCCTTGTCCCTGGCTATCCGGTCCGAACGCCGCGGCCATGGAAGGCGCTCGGCATCCGGCATTTCGACTGATTACCGGGGTCGCCTTTAGATATAAATGACGACTCCGGAGCCGGCCCGATATATCGGACCTGCGGTCGGCAGCCCCGCCGCCGGACCGTGTTCCCCGACGCCAGCCAGGCCCCGGCCGAACCGGATTCCGCGCGGTCGGACCGAACGGAGCGGGGCCGAACGCCCGCGGTGTCGCGAGTGCCGGCCCCGATCGGTTCATGGCTTGACCTCCGTGTCGCGTCCCGGGGTCGGCCGGAATCCTGTACTCACGTCGACCGACCCGCGGGTGGACTGTACTTATAATCGTCTCCGGCGCCGCCCGTCAGCCGCCCAGCAGGGCCAGGACGTTCCGCGGAGCCGCATTGGCCAGCTGGAGCACCGAGAAGCTTGACTGCACCAGGATCTGCGAACGGGTCAGCTGGCTGGTCTCGTGAGCGAAGTCCGCGTCGCGGATGGCGCTCTCGGCGGCGGTCGTGTTCTCCAATGCCACCTGGAGTGAACTGATCGCCGAGGCCAGGGTGTTCTTCTGGAAAGCCCCCAGTCGGCCGCGCATCGCGGAGACCTGGCTGGCAGCCTCCCTCAGCACCCGCTGGGCGGTCTCGAAGTTTCCGGAACTCAGCTGGTTGACCTGCCCGGTCCCGATGGACTGCAGGAAGCCGACGGTCGATTTCCCGAGGGTTCCCGTGGAAACACTCTGGATGCCGAGGCTGGCCAGCGAGTTGATGCCCAGGGTCGGGGCGATACTGAAGTCGGCCCCGCCGCCGGTGACATAGAAGGTCTTGGTTCTGCCGACGGTGGTTCCGAAGGCGGCAGTCAGGGTCATGTCGGCCGAAAAAGCCGTGGTGCGCACCGACAGGTCCAGTCCGTTGGCCACCGCCTGGACGCCGTTGATCTTGGCGGCCACGTTCCGGCCGCGGTCCATGGTGGGGGTGTCGCCGCCGGTCACGGTGAAGGTTCCGCTGACCGCCTGGACGCTGACGAACGCGTCCTGGCCGTACTCCGTACTGTTGAAGATCAACCTGGAGCCGCTGAGCCGCGCGGACACGCCGGTCAGCGACTTGGAGGCGTTGACCGCGGCGATCACGTCCGCCACCGGCGAGGCCGAGGCGAACGACAGTTGCTCGGTCCCGTAGCGGCCGGCGATCTGCAGCGTGGTGGTGCCCGGACCGGTCGTCGTCCCGGAGTACACCAGGGCCGCCAGCTGGGCCGAGCCCGTGACCTCGACCACCACCGTGCGGTAGCCGTTGTTGGGGATCCGGGCGCTGTTGATCCGCAGGTCGGAGATCGCCGAGGCCGTCGCCCCGGTAGTCACTCCGGAGGTGGTGTAGTCCAGCTCCCCGTTGAGCAGCTTCTTGCCCTGAAACTCGGTGCTGGTCGCGATCCGGTTGAGGGACTCCAGGATCGAGTCGACCTGCAGCTGGTTGGCCGCCACCTCGTCGTCGCTCAGACCGGCCTCGTTGGCCGTCTTGTCTACCAGGCTCTCCAGCTCGATCAGCAGGGCGCTGACCTCCTGGAGGCCGCCCTCGGCCACCGAGATGATGTTATCGGCCCTTCGGGCGTTCTCGATCGCCGCCCCGATGGCGGTGATCTCACCGCGCAGGGTTTCGGAAGCGATCAGGCCGGCGGGATCGTCCTTGCCGCGGTTGATCCGAAGACCGGTGCTGAGCCTCTCCAGGGCGGTATTGAGCGAATCGGTGTTTCTGCCCAGGATTCTGGACGCCACCAGCGAGGGAACGTTCGTGTTGATGCGAGTCATGGTCCACCGTGCCTCCAGACTGCCGAGATCGTACCGCGCTCCGTTTCCGCGTCTTCGGACACGGCGTAAGCCTCGGACGGCAGCCGATCGTCGGAGTGGGCGGCCGGGGCCGCCGGGGCTCCCGTGCCCGCCCGGGCTCGTCTTTTGTATGTCCCCGTGACGCGGAGCGGAGGATGCTCCGTCCCGATCACGCCTCTTTACCTTCCACATCCGTGCTCCCCGGACCGTGCATCGGCGCAACGCCGGCATCCGCCAGCGCCGCCGGGCTTGCCGGGGGCCGTCAGTCCCTTAACGACGTTGCAGGCATCGTCCCGTCCATATCGGTGCTTTAGTTGTCTCTGGAAGGGTCGCAAACCCAGTATGGGGGCGAACTTGTGGTTTCCGGACATACCCCTGTCTGATAACCGGCCGGACCCGGGACCAAGGCGGCACGGACCTGCCTTTTACCGGACAGGCGAACCAACGACCGATCACGCGCGGCCGGCGAGTTTTTTGCGGAACTGCCGGAAGATTTGTCCGGCGCCGGGTAGCCCGGGCCGCCCGCAGATCCGTCACCGTCGTCCGGGCCGGCGCATCCCCCTTCGTCGGGACCGGGACGCCGGCGCGCGCCGCCGCCCGACCGGGCCGGTCACCCGATCGGGCGGCAGCAGGGTGTGAGTCGCGGATGCGGTTGTCAGCCGCTCAGCAGCGACAGCACGCTCTGAGCGCTGGAGTTGGCCAGAGCCAGCACGCTGGTGCCCGCGTTGACCAGAATCTGGTTGCGGGTCAGCCGTGACGTCTCGGCCGCGAAGTCGGTGTCGCGGATGGCGGACTCGCTGGCCGTGAGGTTCTCCACGGTGATGGTCATGGAGTTGATGTTGGTCTGCAGCGTGTTCCGCTCGAACGCGCCCAGCCGGCCGCGGAGGCTGCCTACCTGGCGGATCGCCTCATTGACGATCAGCGAGGCCTGGTGGGCCTGGACCGGACCGGCCATGACCTCGTACTCGCCGCCCTCCATGATCTGGCTGAGGTAGCCGACGTTGGAGTTCCCCAGCCGCGTGGCGGCGATCGATTGGATGCCGATGTTCACCTGCTGATTGGGCGTCACGTCCGGCCCGAGCTGGAACAGGGCCCCGCCGCCGGTGATCGCGAACCTGGTCGAGCCGACGCCGAAGGTGTCGCGCAGCGTCAGGTACAGGTCCAGCTGGCGGGTGTTCAGCGCGATGTTGAGCCCGCGTGCGGCCGCGGTCGCCCCGTTGACCAGGGCGACGGCGTCCCGGCCCTCGTCGCGCGTGACCACCGCCCCGGTGACGTCGTACACGACGAAGGGATCGCTGGTCGGCAGGGCCCGGACCTCGACGAACTGGTCGGATCCCCAGCCCACGCTGCGGAAGGCCACCCCGCTGTTGGGATTCAACGGGTTGATGAAGAAGGCCTCCACGCCGGTGGACTGCTTGTCGTTGTTCACCGCGTTCAGGATGCTGGAGGCGGTAACACCCGAACCCCAGATGAACGTGGTCACGCCCTTGTTGCCGACGATCTCGATCGAGGCCACGGTTCCGGCCGCGATCGCGCTGCTGCGGAACTGCAGCTCGGCCCGCTGGGCGGAGGCCACCACCTTCACGTCTACCGGGATGTAATCCAGGGTCCCGAACTGGGCGCCGGTGATGGTCACGTTGGCCAGCACCGACGTGTCGATGCCGCTGACGATGTAGTCCAGCGAGCCGTTGAGCAGCTTGCGTCCGGCGAAGGTGGTGGTGTTCGCGATCCGGGTGATCGACTCGATGGCCGAGTCGATCTGCAGCTGATTGGCCCGCTTCTCGTCGTCGGACAGGGCCGCGTCGTTGGCGGTCTCGACGATCAGCCCCTGGATGTCGATCAGCAGGGATGCCACCTCGTTCAGGGCGCCTTCCGCGGTGGCGATGATGTTGATGGCCCGCTGCGAGTTGCTGACCGCCTTGTGGGCGCCGGCGATCTCCGCCCGCAACAGTTCCGAATTGATCAGACCGGCGGGGTCGTCCGCCCCGCGATTGATGCGCAAACCGCTCGACAGCCGCTCCAGGGAGATCTGGAGGTCGCGGTGCGTCCGCTGCAGAGTGCGCTGGGCGACGATCGCCGGCACGTTGGTGTTGATTCTAGCCATGGTTCAATCCTCCTTGATTGCTTGGCTATGAATCCGTTCTCAGACGGATCGGCCTGGCATCCGCCGCACCAGGCGACGGAACCGGGCCAGGAGGGCGCTCACCCGCCCTGTGCTCCCGAACGGGTCTTGGATGCGCCCGCCACGTTGGCGATGTCCTCCGGCTTCACACCAGCCGCCGCACGGTTCTCACGCTTGATGGCCTCGTACACTTCCTTGCGATGCACGGGAACTTCCGGCGGAGCGTTGATTCCCAGCCGGACCTTGTCCCCGCGGATATCGACGACGGTGATTTCGATGTCGTCGCCGATCATGATTGTCTGGTCGCGCTGCCTCGATAGCACCAACATCCTCGGCTCCTTCCTTGGCCATGCCGATGCTGCGAAGAATAGTCCCTGTTCAACCCTGGCGCGAGGTTCCCGCCCGCCCTCAGGCAGGCGCGGCCGCGGAACAGGTCGGCCCACCCGTTTCCGCACGCCCCGGCGGTCAAACAGCCGATCGCGACGCAGTCGCACAGGCCAGAAAACTCATCATATCCGAACCGACGGGAGACGGAAACCCGTCAGGAGGTTTTCCAGCCGGCTCGACGCGCCTAGGCGGTCTTTCCGATGGCCTCTTGCCTGGGGCTGAGGTTCATCAGCGGGTGGCGGGTGGAGTATCGCCGGTCCGACAGCACCAACTGTTTGGCCTCGCGAGTCTCCACATTGACCACCAAGGGTCCCTGGAGGTTGCCGGTCAGGATGTTGTCCACCTTGTTCACGATGGTAAACACCTGTGCCGCCGAAGGATCCGTCAATCCGATCTGGGAGAGCTCCTCCATCTTGACCGGGACCACATAGTCCGGCACGAACAGGCGCGGGTCACACACCACGAAGGCGAGGTCCGGCCTGGTGACGGACTGCAGCCAGTAGAACACGCTGTTCTCCGCCGTCTGAATCAGCGCGTACTCGGTGTGATCCGGAAAGCCCAGGATCCCCTTGGGGAACCGGATCAGCCGCCCCTCATCCACCTCCAGTGGTCCAAACCGCGACGTTCCGATGATCATCGCGCTACTCCCGTGACCCATCCACGCTCGATTGGCCGCCCGCGGACACATCGACCGGACCGGCCGGGCACCGTCCGTAGCACCCGGAACCTCCGCCCCGGCGATCGCCTCCATCCCGCCCGCGGGCCACCTGCGTCTTCCTGACGCGACCCGGCATCACCTCTGCCGGGCAATCCGGGCCGCGCGACTGTCGGGTCCAGGCCAGTCGCGCGACGCGCTTTGTCCCCTGCTTCAAGTCCCTTCCGCGTGCTACCTCAGGAAATCCAGCAGCGTCATCTGCAGCAGCCGCGGGCCGGTCATGAGGTTGGCCTGCAGCGCGGTCTGAGCCTGCTGGAACTTCGTGATCGCCTCCGTGAAATCCAGATCCTTGACGCTGCTGAGCAGCTCGCGGGTCTTGAGCACCGCGTCCTCGGTCATCTGCAGCCGGGTGGTCATGGCCCGGGAACGGGCTCCGACCACGCCCTGGAGCCTGGTGGTCTGGTCGATGAAGCCCTGGATGCGCTCGGCCGCGGCGGTGATGGCCTGCTCCTGGCGGTGCTGGGGCCCGCCCATGGTCAGGGCCCGGTGCAGGTCGATCAGGGCGGAAAACACGCTCTCGGGGCGGATGCCGTTGGGATCCGCGCCGATCAGCTCGTTTCCGCCGCCGGCGGTGACGGCCGCACTGAGGCCGAGGTCATCGATCGCCGCCGAGAAGTTCAGCCGCTGGACCGTCAGGGGGCCGGCCCCGCCGGTGTTGTCCACGATTTTCAGTCCGTTGCCCTCCACCACTAGGGAGGCGGTGATCGGCGGCGGGAAGCCCGCCAGGGCCGAGCGGGCATTGATCCGGTCGATGACATCCTGCATCGTCCGGGCCCCGTCGAGATTGACGTCGATGAGCGTGCCGTCGCGGGCGATGAACCGCAGGTCGTCCTTGCCGGCGACGGTCGAGACCCCCCGGCCATGGTTCAGGCGGCTGAGTTCCGTGCCGCCGTGCAGGCTGCGGATCCCCAGCAATTCGGCGCTAGTGCCGCCGGCCTCGCCCACATGGAGATCCGAGCCGGACATCCGGCTGACGATGTCGATGCCGGTGGCCGCGTCGTTGATGCGGGCCTCGACCTCCACGCCGGCGAAGTTGATCCGGTTGAGCACTTCCTGGACCGTGACCGCCCCGGCCAGGTCGATGGTGGCCGAGAGCGACCCGTTGTCGATGCGGATCGCTCCCAAGGCCGCCCCGGTGCCGCCGAAGAGGTCGGCAATCCGGGTCATGGGCGTCAGCCGGGTGTTGACATCCCGGCCGACCAGGATGCCGGCCCCGGTACCCAGCAAGCCCAGGTCTCGGGCAGTAACCCCCTCGCCGACCTCGGTGACGGTGACGTTCCCGGCGGCGTTGAGCTGGAATCCGTTGCGGGCGGCGTTGAAGCCGGCCTGGAAGTCCCCTCCGGGGCCGACGACCAGCCCGGCGGCGGCGGCCGCGGCGTTGATCGCATCGACGACGTTGCCAGCGGTGTCGGCCCCGCTGAGATCGACCAGGAAACTGACGTTGGGGACGGTCAGGGCGACGCGCATCAGCGTCGGCCGGACGCCCCTGCCGGCGGTACCGCCCAGGTCGACCAGACGGGTATCGGCGGCGATGGCCGGGTTCAGGTCCACGTAGCCGGAAACCGTACCGGACAGGGCGCCGAAGAGTTCGGCACCGGTCAGGTTGATGGTCTGCTCCTGGTTGCGGGCGGCCTGGACCTTCAGGGGGGCCTCGTCGCCGCGGTACTCGACGCCGCCGTGGACCTGCGTGAAGGGCATCCGCAGGGTCTGCTGGCCGCCGAAGAGATAGACGTTGCCGTACATGCGGTTGCCGACGGTCACCAGCTGGTCGATGATGCCGGTGACCAGCTCGGCCATGGCGTCGCGCTGGGACTGGTCGGCGGTGCTGTTGACCATCTCGGAGGCGATGGACCGGGCCTGGATGAGCAGGTCGTTGACCTCGCTGATCGAGGCGTCGGTGGTGGTCATGAACGAATCGGCATGGCGCAGGTTGGCCAGGATCTGGTCCTGCTGCTCGAGCACCTCGGTCAGTTGGATCGCCCGGGCCGACATCACCGGGTCCTCGCTGGGGGCGTTGAGCCGGTTGCCGCTGCTGATCCGGACCTGCTCGGCGAACAGCCGCATGGTGTTGGCGCGCAGCGACTCCAGCAGGGACAGCGTCCGCATGTTGTGGCTCACGCGGGACACGTTGATGGAGCTGATCGCCATGATCCTCGTCTACCTCGTCTTCAGCCCACCAGGGTCAGAACCTCGTCCAGCAGCCGATCCACGGTCGAGACGTATCGGGCGGCACCCTGGAACGCCCGCTCCATCCGAAGCAGGTTGATGGTCTCCTCATCGAGGCTGACGCCGCTGATCGACTCGCGCTGGGACTGCAACGAAAGCTTGATCGCCCCGGCGGCCTCGGTGCTGGCCCGGGCGGCCGCGCCGCGGACGGCCACGTCCGAGACGATCGCGTTGTAGTAGTCGTTGATGCTGCGGCCGCCGAGCCCGGCCAGGGCGGTGGTGGCCAGGGCGGCCAGGGCGGCGGCGTTGGAGCCGTCGCCGGGGGCGCCGTTGGTCGCCGCCGCCAGCCGGTTCACGTCGGCGGTCAGCACGGCGTTGACCGTCAGGCTCTGAGCGTCCCGGCCGTCGAAGAACGTGTTGAGGCCCAGGGCCGCCAGCACGTTGGAGCTGTCCTGGGCGAACGTGAACTCGAAACCGCTGGTGGCGGTCAGTTGCAGGCGGTTG